>NZ_CAKJTR010000036.1:12093-37383 GCF_917627355.1 Protofrankia sp. Cj3
CCGCACGCGCTGAACTGTCCGAATACTGATCAATGTTGCTGGCCGTGGCCGTGGCCGTGGCCGTGACCGGGCGCGGCCGGGTACGGGTGGTGGCAGATCAGGTCCTGGCGGGGGATCGGGGATGTCGGGCCCTGGTCCCTGTCCCGGCGTGTCGGGTGCCGGCCCGGGGCCGGGAACGTCGGGGCCGGGAACGGGCTCCGGAATGCCCGGCCCGGCCGCACCCCGGGCCGGCCCACCGCCGGGTGTCACGATCGTGGTCACGATGCGTCCTCCTTTGCCGAGGCGACCGGAGGCCGGTCGCGTGGGTCGGTTGACTCCTGCCACCTTCCACCGGCACGGCACTCCGAATCGTCCAACCCGTAGCGGTCGAAATCCCGCCGATGCCGCGTCCTCTGTGGCCGGTCGCTCATAGCAACCGAGGCACCTGAAAAGACCCTCGGTAGGGGGGTGTGCCGAGCATCGCGGACGGGGATGCCCAGAAGGACGGGACGAGGCCGGCATTTTATGATCATGGTTTTTCCCGTCCGGGGGAGTCTGGGCCGGGCCCGGATGCCAGCGGTCAACGGCGCAGGATGCACCCGTATTGCAGGCATATGTCACCCACAACATGGCGGACTGGTCGTCGGCGGTCTCGAAGTGTGACCTTCGGGGCGCGGGCCGTGAGGTCCAGGCCGGGGAGGTGAGCGTCGATGACGGACGTACTCAGCGTTGTCAGCGCACCGGCGGTAACGGTGGAGCGGACCAGAACGATTCGGGAAGCGGCGCAGGAGATGGACCGCCACGGGGTGGGTGTGCTTCTCGTCACCGATAATGATCATTTGGTTGGAATTGTCACCGATCGTGACATCGTGCTGCGTGGTCTTGCTCGGGACGTTCCCGTGGAGACTTCCGTCGGCCAACTCATGACCACCGACGTCCTCAGCCTGTCCGTCGGCGTGGAGCTCGCGCGTGCCTATGAGGTGTTCCGGGAGCATGCGCTGCGTCGGCTCCCCGTCCTCGACGGTAATCAGATCATCGGTATTCTGTCCGTTGACGACCTGCTCATCCGGGATGCTCGGCGGATCGAGGATCTGATCCGACCGCTTGCCCAGGAGGTCATAGCCCGCCATCGCAGAACCCCGGTCGCGGGGATGGGCCAAGCCGTTCCTGCTGGTGACGGCGGCATCACCAGGTCTCGGCGGCTGATCCGGGCACACCCGGGCGACACCTTGGTCATCCACGGGCGGACACTGGGCAGGCCGGACCGGTTCGGTGAGATCATCGAAGTGCGGTCCCCATCCGGTGACCCGCCGTTCCTGGTCAGCTGGTCCGACTCCGAGCATGTCACCTTCACCTACCCCGGTCCCGACGCCGAGGTGCGTCCGCGCGCCGAGGAGGCCAGCAGCAGCGGCGGCGGCGGTCAGGCCGGTAGCGGTAACGGTGATGGCCGGAGGTGATGGTGGCGGAGCTGTTTGTCGATCGGCGATCGGCGGGGCGAGCCCTGGCTGACTCCTTGGCTGGCCACGCCGATCGGGGGGATGCCGTAGTCCTCGCCCTGCCCCGGGGGGGCGTGCCGGTCGCCTTTGAGGTCGCCCAGCGGCTGCGGGCGCCCATGGACGTCTTTCTCGTCCGCAAGCTCGGCGCGCCTGGGCACACCGAGCTCGCGATGGGAGCGCTGGCCACCGGTGGGACGTTGGTCCGCAACGACCAGGTGATCAGAGGTCTCGGCATCGGCGAGGAGATGATCGAGCAGGTGGCGGACACCGAGCGCCGTGAGCTCGCCCGTCGGGAACACGCCTACCGCGACGGCCGGGCTCCCATCGACGTCACCGGTCGCGTCATCCTGCTGGTCGATGACGGCATGGCCACCGGAGCCACGATGCGCGCCGCGGTCGACGCGGTTCGCCGACGCCGGCCGGCGCGGGTGATCGTGGCTGTGCCGGTGGCCTCTGAGCGTGCCTGCCAGCAGATACGGCTCGTCGCGGACGGAGTCGTCTGCCTCAGCACGCCGTCGACCTTCTTTGCGGTCGGCCAGTATTACGCGGACTTTGCCCAGACAACGGACGACGAGGTCCGCGAGCTGCTCGGCCTGGCTGTGACGTAGCCCGTCCGCCGAGCCCGCCAGCGGCATGAGGACGTTGGCCCACGCCTTCCCCCACGCCTTCCCCCACGCCGCGGCTCGCCGTCAGTGCTGGGCGAACTGCGACGAGGTGGCCTGCACCGCCGTTGGGCTGAGCGTGATCCCGGAGTTGATGATCTGTTGGCCGTAGATATCGGTCACGCGGACGCTGAACGGGCCCGCGCCCAGACCGTTCGGCGCGAGGAAGTAGTTGTACTGTTCCCGCGACAGCGCCTGCCAGCTCCCGTTGACGCTGATCTCGAGCGAGACCACCGGGTTGCGGTGGTTGCGCGGTTGGATGGCCAGCCAGTAAGGGGACGACCCTTCCTTGATCTTGTACTGTATATTGCCGATGTTCGCTGGGCTGATCAGCCGCCACGAGATCGGGACCCTGCCGGCCACCGGATCTGCGATCGTGGCGAATGCCTCCGGGCTGAAGTCGATGTCCCCCGGCTTGCACTCGGGGCACCGGTCGACGATTTTCACGACGACGGTGCCACGGGGGCCGGTGGCCTGGATGTAGCCGCCGCACATCCGGGCGTTCTCGTAGTCGGCGTCGTTGAGCGCCGCGTATGAGTGGGATGCGTCCGCGCCCGCGTCCTCGTAGAGGCAGTTCCCCGCGCCGCTGAGCGAGTAGAACGTGCCGTAGCCGGTGTAGGTCGCTCCCGGCCTGATCCGGCCGGGTGCCACCGTCGTCGTGGTCTGCGCCACGGGCTGCGCTGCCGGCCGGGTGGCAGCCGCCACCGATGGCCTCGGGGCCGGGCTGGTGGCGTAGGTCGAGGCTGTCGGTGCCAGCTGGGCGGGAGTGGTCGCCGGTGCGGTCGAGGATGACGGGGCCGGCGGCGTGCCTGGGCGGGCGGGCTCTCCATCACCTGGTGCCCCCGGCGCTGTCACGGACGCCGCCGCGCTCGGAAGCGGCTGGCCTGTGAGCTCGGTCGGCTGACAGCTGGTGATGATGCTGAGCACGGCCGCGGTGCCGGCGAGCACGGCAACGATGGAATACCAGTGCAGCTGTACCGGTAGCGCGTGTGTCGGCCGGCGGTGGCGTGACGTGGACGTACCGGCAGGTGGTGACTGGGTCAAGACCCCTCCGTGGCCAAGGACGGGAATGACGACGCCCCGTCGCTGCGGTCCCCACCCAGCGCTACGAACCTTAGCTGGGTGGATTCAGGCCAGTCCATACCGTTTACATCACTTCGTCGCCAGGAGCTCATCTGTTGATTTTTTGTTGATTTTCCTTGATTGCGGTATCAGATCGATATCTGAGAGCGCGTGTGAGATCGTCATTCCGGCTCGCCGCGTCCAGGTGCCCCCTGGCCGCGTTGTCGGCCACACCGATACGACTCATCCGGTATCGCTTCGGCCTGCCGCCTTGCCAGGGGGCGCTTGGCCGCGGCTCACTGATCGAAAGCCCGATCTCACACACGCTCTGACCGGCTCTATGCCGGCGGCGGTGCTGCCGGTGGCTGGGTCGACGTGGGGGAGGGTGCCGCGGCGTCGGTGGCGGTTGGAGCGGCCGATGCCGATGCCGGGCCGGTGGATACGGTGGCCGGATTTGGTGCGCTGCTGGCCGGTGCCGGTGCCGGTGTGGGTGTGGGTGTGGGATTTGGTGTAGCCGCGGGCGCGGGCGACGGTGTGTTCTGCGTCTGTTGGTCGTTCAGGCGTCCGGCGATACTCGTCAGCCGGGTGCGCGCTTCGTCGCCGACTTGGGCAGGTGTAGCGCCCCTGAGGCGGTCGAGAAAGGGCGTGAGCGTTCCGGGGCCGGTGACGGTGGCGGGGATCAGTGCGCCCAACGCGTCGGCCGTGGCCTGCTCGACCTGGCCCGACTGGGTGTAGCCGGCCAGGCGGGCGCGCAGGCGCGCCGGGGTGGTGGCCCAGCCGACGAAATCCGCGGCGTTCAGGCCGCTGACCTCGAAGGCGGTGGCGGGCGGAGACGCGCAGCCCGCGCCATCCAGTTCCGGGGTGACGGTGACAGTGACGGTGAGGGCACCATCCGCGCCGGCCTCGCCGATGGCCTGCCCGTCGAAGCGGGCGAGCTGTCGTGGCGCGGCCACTGCGGCGGTATCGGCGGTGACGACTGTGCGGATACTTGTGATCGTCCACCCATGGCTGTCGGACAGCTGCGCGTCGACGACAGCGGTGACCGGAGTGGTACCCGTGGTGGTGAGAACTCCGGTGACGTCGAGGGCTTCGTAACCGGCGACGGTGTCGTCGAGGCTGATCGGTGTCGCGGCCAGCGTGGCGGTCCCGACGGCGATCGCGGGGCAGGCCGCGGACGGCGTGGGCGTGGGTGTTCCGGGCGGTTGCGGCGTCTGCGTGACCATGATGGTCGGTGCGGGTGCCGGTGCGCCGCTCGGCGCGGGTGTCCCAGTGCCGGGCGGGGTGGGCAGCGGGGCGGCTCCGCTGTCGTTGTAGCCATCCGTCCACGCCAGGACCGCCCGGACGTAGTCGTCCGACGGGTTGTACGCGAGGACCGCCGACTGGAGCTGTGCCGGGTTGGTCAGGTCGCGGTTGTACGCGCACAGGTAGCCCGCGGTGGCGAGGGCCGCGTCGTCGATGTTGTTCGGGTCCCGCGTGCCGTCGCTGTTCCCGTCCCGGCCGGATACCCGCCAGGTCGAGGGGATGAACTGCATGGGGCCGACGGCACGGTCGAAGAGCTTGTCACCGTCCCAGCCACCATCGTCGGTGTCCAGGATCAGAGCGCGTCCGTCGTTGCCGTCGAGGGGCAGCCCGATGATCGATGGAGTGACCGTGCCATCGGTGCTGATGGCGTGGCCGGCGGCGTGCCCGGATTCGACCTTGCCGATCCCCGCGAGCAGCGGCCAGCTCAGATGGCAACCGGGCCGCTCGCGCGCGGTCCGTTCGGCCGCCTTGCGGTAGGCCGTGAGCACCCGGTCCGGGATTCCCCTGTCGCCGGGACCGAGCGTCACGACCCCAGTGGCGCCGGTGGCCGCGGCCATGGCCAGGGCGTGTGTGCTCGAGGCGGAGGCGGCGCCAGCGCTGCCGGAACCAGCTGGGCCGGCATCCGCCGGCATCGCGAAACCGCCGCCATCCGCCGGCTGCCGCGCCGGCCCCGCCTGCGGGCCCGCGCTGGGATCCGCCTGCGAGGTGGCGGCGGAGCCGCTGATGAGCAGAAGGGCCGCGATCGCCACCACCGGCATCGTGAGTACCTGCGCCCGGGGCCGCGCCGCCCGGGGCCGCGGGCCAGGGACGGTATTCGCGACGGCCGGCCGCCGATTCAGCCTGACCCGTATCGGGCCCCGGCGATGCTTGGTCACGGCGGGTCTTCACCTCATCGAATGGCTGGGTTCCACGAGCGGTTTGCGGTTTCGTCTGTCCAGGTACTGCGATCATCCACTGTGCCGGCAAGGAGCGAAACGACGCGCGTCGCATCCCGGGCAAGCGCGGCCGGGAGCGAGGCGAATCACAATGAACTCTGGCACATGGGCTGGCCGTCAACCGCGCCAACGCCTGTCCTGGCCCAGGGCGGGCAGCAACCGTTGGGCTGGCGGCCTTCGCTGGTCAGGTTCTGTTTCACATTCGGTAATGTGTTGTGTGTCTATTGTTTGATGGAAAGATCCCAAAAATCTTGAAGATCTCATTGAGTCGAATCAGCGGATGCTGGCATCCTTGGCCGGTCCGATGGCACTCCGAAGCGTCTCGATTTCGGCGGAGGCGCTGTTCCCCGGCGGGAAGGAGCCGGTCCGATGTCGTGCCCTCGGGATACCTTCCCGCCAGCCCCGCCTCAGCCTGTTCGCCGCCTCTGTGCCAGTACGCTGCTTCGGCGACGTCATCGGTCGGAAATGTGGGGGGCGGGCCAGCTGGGACATATTCGTAACGCCGCTCCTGTCGCATGCGCGCCATGCCGGGGTGCCATCGTCGCCAGGCTGTCACCGTTGACCTGGCCGCGCCGCCAGCCATCCCGTGACCGTTCCGGGCGGTCCGTACCACCGGCGCGACACGGTGGGGCCAGCTGCCCCATAGCCGCGACACAGTGGGGCCAACTACCCCATAGTGTTGCTGGACATTGACGACCGAAGGGCTGAACGTGGCGAAGAGCGCGCGGGGAGAACCCCTGATCGTCATGGCCGGCGTCGAGAAGTTCTTCGGTGCTTTTCAGGCGTTGCACGGGATCAGCCTGACCGTGCACAGCGGCGAGGTGCTGGTCATCGTCGGTCCGTCCGGATCGGGTAAGTCGACGCTGTGCCGGTGCATCAACCGGTTGGAGACCATTGACGCCGGCCGGATAATGATCGACGGAGAGCCGTTGCCCGAGGAGGGCCGCGCGCTCGCGCGGCTCCGGGCCGAGGTGGGTATGGTTTTTCAATCGTTTAACTTATTCGCCCATAAGACCGCTCTGGAGAACGTCATTCTCGGGCCGACAAAAGTCAAGCGAATCCCGCGTGAGGCAGCCGAGCGCCAAGGCCGGGAACTGCTCGATCGGGTGGGTGTCGGCGCCAAGGCCGGCAGTTATCCGGCACAGCTTTCCGGCGGGCAGCAGCAACGTGTGGCGATCGCCCGGGCGCTGGCCATGGAGCCGAAGGCGATTCTTTTTGACGAGCCCACTTCGGCGCTTGACCCGGAGTACATTGCCGAGGTGCTCGACGTCATGGCGGGGCTCGCGCGTGACGGCATGACCATGGTGGTCGTCACGCACGAGATGGGGTTCGCGCGGCGGGCCGCGGACCGCATCGTATTTATGGCTGACGGTCGCATTCTCGAGGAGGGCGCTCCAGAAAACTTTTTCGACAGCCCACGGACACAGCGGGCTCGCGACTTCCTGGCTCGTATTCTCACCAACTGATCTCGGCGTACCCGCCGGCATCGTCTCTTTCCCCTTCCGGCCATCCCGGCCATCCCGGCCTCTTCTGTAGCTGACGTATCCCCACGGAGGACGACCATGCGGTTCCCACGCTTTCTGATCGAGCAGCATCAGCTCCGGCCGCGCCCACGTCGGCGACGGTTCGTGACGGTCACGCTCGCTGGCGCTGTCGTGCTCGCCATCAGCAGCTGCGGAAGCAGCGGCAGCACAACCGGTACACCTGCCAGTGCCCAGAGCAAACCAACCTTCCCGGCCAATACCACGATGGCGAGGCTCGCCGCGGCCGGGAAGATCACCGTCGGTACCAAGTTCGACCAGCCCCTGTTCGGCCTGAAAGGCCTGGACAGCAAGGTCGCCGGATTTGACGTGGAAATTGCAAAAATCATATCCGCCGGGCTGGGGATCAAGCAGGACGACATCACCTTCGTTGAGACGCCGTCGGCCCAGCGCGAGGGGGCGATTCAGCAGGGCAAGGTCGACTTCGTCGTCGCCACTTACACGATCAATGACAAGCGCAAGCAGCTCGTCAGCTTCGCCGGGCCGTACTACCAGGCCGGTCAGGACCTCATGGTGAAAAAAGACAACACCACGATCACCGGACCGGAATCGCTACGCGCCGCGAACGCGAAGGTCTGTTCCGTCTCCGGGTCGACGCCAGCCGAAAAAATCAAGGATTATGTCGACGGTTCCAAGATCGTGCTCTTCGACGTCTACTCCAAGTGCGCGGACGCGTTGCGTACCGGTCAGGTCGATGCCGTCACCACTGACAACGTCATCCTGCTGGGTCTTATCGATGCCGGCGGGGGTGCCTTCAAGCTTGTCGGCAAACCCTTCACCACCGAGCCCTACGGCATCGGCATCAAAAAGGGCGACGTCGCTTTCTGCCAGTTCATCGACTCGCAGCTGACCGCGGCGTCGGCGGACGGACGCTATGCCAGGGCCTGGGAATCCACCGCGGGCAAGGTTGCCAGGGCCACGCCGTCCCTGCCCGCGCTCACCGCCTGTTCGTGATCTAAGCACCGCACCCCGTCAGGACCTCTCCGGAACTGACATACCCCGGGAGCCACCATGGGCGTCATCACCGACAACCTGGGCCTGTATGCCGATGGTCTGTTGGGAACATTGAAGATCTGCGCCCTGGTCGCCGTGGCGGCGCTGGTGCTCGGGATCGTGCTGGCGGGATTCCGGGTGTCGCCGGTGCCACCACTGCGCGCGGTGGGCACCGCCTATGTCACGTTGGTCCGCAACTGTCCTCTTACGATCGTCCTGTTCGCCTTCGCTTTCGGCCTGCCGGAGGTGGGCGTCAACGGCTCCTACTTCATATTCGGGGCCGCTGGGCTCACCATCTACACAGCCGCGTTTGTCTGTGAGGCGGTACGCAGCGGAATTGGTGCGGTTGACACAGGTCAGGCCGAGGCTGCCCGCTCGATCGGCCTGACCTTCAGCCAGTCGTTGCGGTTGGTTATTCTTCCGCAGGCGATCCGGGCGGTCATCCCCCCGCTGGGCAATGTCGCGATCGCGATGGTGAAGAACTCCGCGATCGTCGGTGCGTTCGGGGTCGGTGGCGAGCTCTACAGCGTCGCGAACACACTGAACGGCGCGCGGGGCGAACCCGCGTTGCCGGTCTACGCCGGCGTCGTGCTCGGATATCTGATTATCATCATCCCCGCCGGTCTGCTTCTGTTGGCGGCGGAGAAACGGTTCAGGGTGGCCCGGTGAGCGGCTCGGTTCTTCACGATGTCCCGGGGCCTCGCGGGCGTCGGCGTATAGCCATCGCCAGCGCCGTCGCCGCCCTTGCCCTGATCGGGCTCGGAGCGCTGGTCATACGTCGGCTGGCGGCGAACGGCCAGTTCAACAGCGGCAAATGGAGCCCGCTGTTCAACCCGGGCGACAAGGACTTCCCGGATGTGTGGCGCCTGCTCGGCGGCGGCCTGCTGCACACGTTGACAGCCGCCGCCCTGGCCGCGGTCTTCTCCCTGGTGTTCGGGGTCCTCATCGCGATGTCCAGGATCTCCGCCGCGCGGTGGTACCGCTGGGCTGTCGTCGGGGCGGTCGAGCTGCTGCGCGGTGTCCCCGTGGTCATCGCGGTCTTTTTCGCCGCGCAGGTTCTGCCAGCCTATGGAGTCAGGCTACCGCTGCTGTGGTACATCGTGATCGGTCTGACGGCCTACAATTCCGTGGTTATCTCCGAGATCGTCCGAGCGGGTGTCCTTGCGGTACCGAAGGGGCAGACGGAGGCCGCGTCGGCGCTGGGCCTGACCCGCGGCCAGACGCTGCGGGTCATTCTGCTCCCGCAGGCCTTCCGTTCGATGCTGCCAGCGTTGCTCAGCCAGCTTGTTGTGATTATCAAGGACACCTCGCTCGGCGCTTTCATCTCCTATGAGGAACTGCTGCGCCGTGGCCTGATCACCGTCCAGACCCTGCACAACCCGATCCAGACCTATCTGCTCCTCGCCGCTATCTTCATCCTCATCAACTATCTGGTGACCAGACTGGCGATCTATCTGGAAGCGAGATTGTCCGGCCGGCGCTCGGGGCGGCCCGTGCCTGGTTAGCGTGCCCGGCAGCAGGGGCGTGGATCAGTGTGTGGGGTTTGTCGGCTGGTTCCCGGTCGGGCCCGCCTCCCGATCTGGTGGTGTCGAGGTGCTGCCCGCCGCTGGCCGCGTCCCGCTGGCGCTGTCGGCGTCCTGCTGGGCGAGCCAGGCCTGCTGACGGTCGAAGTGTGTGCGGTCGCGCGCCACGAAGACGCCCTTGGCCGCGGCGAGCTCCGCGTTCGTGGCCGCCAGCCGCAGCTCACCGATCACGTACAGGCGCTGGCCCGCACGCCGGTCGAGCCAGGATGACGCCACCAGGTCACGGCCCACCGGCACCGGCCGGATGAAGGTGATTTCAAGGGCGGCGGTGACAGCCAGTATCCCCGTGTGCATGGGGAGGTGGCCCAGCACCTCATCCATGATCCCAGCCGTCCACCCGCCGTGGGCGACGTTCGGGCCGCCTTCGTTCTCGGCCGAACAGGTCACATGCGCCCGCAGCACCCCGTCGTCGCCGAGACGTTCGCGGACCATCCCCAGGCGGCAGTGTCCCTTGCGGGAGCAGGCGCCACACAGCGCCACCTCACCGTCAGCCCTGGGCGGCAGCTGGAAGTCCGAGCCCGTCCAACGCGGTCCGTCGTCCCTCATCCGGCGAGTGCGCCGTGCGGGCGCCCGGCAACAGGGACACGGCATCGCGGGGCTGGGACACGCGCCTCGCGGCATCGCTCCCCATCCATCGCCGCGGGATGCGCGGGTACCCCGGCTCGTCGGTCGTTACTCACCACCAGGGTGACTCCCTCCGCCGTCTCGCGATCCATCCACCCCGACCCCGTTCCTTGATCCACGTTTCTGTTGTCGAGCGTTCCTGCTGGTGGCAGGTTGTTCCGCAGGCTTGCCGTGGTTGCGGGCATGCTTCATTTTAAATATAAAACATATAACGATTAGGTGCAGCTTCGTCGCAGGCCGGAACTCGGCGTTCACCATGGTCCGGCGGGAGCCGTGGCCTCACCGAGCGCATAACCAGACAGCGACAGGAGCCACCGATGTGGGGTTTTCAGACGGATCCCGAGTACCAGCAGCTCCTCGACTGGGCCGACGACTTCGTCCGTACAGAGGTCGAGCCCGTCGACCGGCTGGTCCGCCAGCCCTACGATCTCACCGACCCCATCCGTGCCGCGCTCATCCCACCACTGCAGGAGAAGGTCCGCGCGCAGGGCCTGTGGGCCTGCCACCTCGGCCCGGAACTCGGTGGCCCCGGCTACGGCCAGCTCAAACTCGCCCTGCTCAACGAGATCCTCGGCCGTTCGCGCTGCGCGCCGAGCGTCTTCGGGTGCCAGGCCCCGGACTCGGGCAACAGCGAGATCCTCGCGCACTTCGGCACGGACGAACATAAGGCGAGATACCTCGAGCCGCTGCTGCGTAACGAGATCGTCTCGTGTTTCTCCATGACCGAGCCGCAGGGTGGTGCCGACCCGAAGGTTTTTCGGACCCGAGCGGTACTGGACGGTGACGAATGGGTGATCAACGGAGAGAAGTGGTTCTCCTCGAACGCCCGTTTTGCCTCCTTCCTGATCGTCGTCGCGGTGACCGATCCGGAAGCCTCCCCGTACCGGCAGCAGTCGATGTTCATCGTCCCCACGGACACGCCCGGTATCCGGTTCATCCGCCATGTCGAGCTCATCGATGAGGAGGCCGGTGGAGGCACTGAGGGCTACATCTCGTATGAGAACGTGCGGGTACCCCGCGCGAATCTGCTCGGTGCGCGGGGCGGCGGTTTCGAGGTCGCGCAGGTCCGGCTCGGTGGCGGCCGTATTCACCACGCCATGCGCACCGTCGGCCTGGTGAAGTGGGCCTTCGACATGATGTGCGAGCGGGCGCTGTCCCGCTTCACCCAAGGTGAGGTTCTCGCGCGCAAGCAGCTGGTGCAGGAGGCTATCGCCGACACCTGGATCCAGATCGAGCAGTTCCGGCTGCTGGTCCTGCGGACCGCCTGGCTGATCGACGAATGCCAGGACTACCGGCAGGTCCGCGGTGACATCGCCGCCATCAAGGCGGCCATGCCGAAGGTACTGCTCGATGTCACCTCCAGAGCCCTGCAGCTGCACGGTTCGTTGGGCCTGACCAAGGAGATGCCGTTTTTCGACATGCTCGTCGCCGGTTACACCGTCGGCATCGCCGACGGCCCGACGGAGGTGCACAAGATCACTCTTGCTCGTGAGGTGCTCAAGCGGCACAAGCCGACAGACGGCCTCTTCCCGACCAGCCACCTGATCGCCCTTGAGGAGCAGGCCCGTGCGCGTTACGCCGACGTGCTGGCCGGCCTGTGACCGGGGAGCGGTCCGCCGTTACCGCAGCCGCGGACAGCGAGCTCGTACTCTGCAATGTCTCGGTGGCGCCGTTGAGTTTCCGCGATGTCGTCACCGCGGCCTCAGCAGCGGGTTTCGACGGGATCTCGATCCTCGGCCGTTCGCTGCGCCGGGCCCGCACCCGCGAGGGGCTGTCCGACTCCGATATCAGGGCCATGTTGGATGACAACGGCCTTGTCCTGACCGAGATAGAAGCGGTCGGTGACTGGCTCACGCCACCCCCGGTTGATCAGCCCGCCTTTCTGGACCAGGTCCTCACCGAGGCCGAGTATCTCCAGGCGGGTGGGTCGCTGGGGGCGAAGACACTGGTGGCGACCCACTTCGGGGATGTGGTCGAGCTGGATGAGGCCGCGGAGAAGTTCGCGGGCCTGTGCGACCGTGCCGCCGACCACGGGCTTGACGTCGCGCTGGAGGCGGTGGCCTGGGCAACGATCAGTGACATCGGGACGGCGTGGGAGATCGCACACCGTGCCGACCGGCGCAACGCCGGGATCCTCGTGGACGCCTGGCACCACAACCGAGGCCCCGGCGCTGGTGACGCGGAGCTGCTACGCCGAATACCCGCCGACCGGGTGTTCGCGGTGCAGCTCAGCGATGCCGCCGTGACACCGGTGGGCCCGCCGCTCGAGGACATCCAGCACCGGCTGCTGCCTGGCGTGGGCGGTTTCGACCTGACCGGCTTCCTCAGCATCCTCGACGACGCTCAGGTGCGGGCACCGATCGGGGTCGAGGTCCTCAGCGCCGAGATCCTCGCCCAGGGGCCGGCCGTCGCTGGACGGATCCTGATGGACGCGCTGCGCGCGACGCTGGACCGCGCGCGGTTGTAGGCCCTCGCGGGGTGGGACCTCGCGGGGGTGGGATCCCGACGGCCGGGGGATGCCCAGCGCGATCGTCGAAAGCGCCGGACAGCCCCCGACCGGGGAGCTCCTGCCCAGGGAACGGCGCTGTTCGCCTGGGTCAGTCGCTGGAGGGAAGTGGTTTGGCCTCCTTGAGCAGCAGCGGGGCCAGCCCGTCGGCGATGCTGCCCGCCCCCGCCTTGGTGACGAGAATCTCGATCTCATTGTCCTTGTCGGTGTAACGCTTGCCCAGCAAGGTCCTGCCGGCAAGTTCGGGTTTGAGGTCCAGGCCGTCGGCGGGGGTCTCCTTGGATCCGATCATTGGATGACCGCCGCAGGTCAGGTCGATCTCGCTGGAGCCGGGCCGGACCACGATCACTTCCGTGGCGCAGACCTGGCTCCGCAGCCGCAGACCTGTCTTGAGCCGCATTGCTGTGCTCACGTCCTCTCGTATGTCGTGGGACTGCCGATCTCGGCGACCAGCTGACGGCGCAGGAGCTTGCCCGTGGGCGTGTAGGGAAGGCCGTCGCGGAAGATGACCTCATCGGGGGTGCGCGAGCCGCGAAGCCTGGCCCGAACCCAGGCGCGCAGGTCATCGGGTTCCGGCGTCGCATGCGCCGCCGGGACGACAACGGCCGTCAGGCGCTCGCCCCATTCGATGTCGGGCAGGCCGATGACGGCGACCTCCTTCACCGCCGGGTGGTGGATCAGCACGTCCTCGATCTCGGCCGGCGCGATGTTCTCGCCCCCGCGGATGATGGTGTCGTCCGCCCTGCCCTCGATGAACAGGTACCCGCCGGTGTCAAGGCAGGCCCTGTCCCTGGTGGGAAACCAGCCGTCGGCGTCGAGGACGGATCCCAGCCCCAGGTACTCCCCGGAGATCTGGCCGCCGCGCACCCACAGCTCGCCGACTTCGCCGGGACCGGTGGGCGCGCCGGCCGAGTCGCGGATCT
Source organism: Protofrankia sp. Cj3 (assembly GCF_917627355.1). NCBI lineage: Bacteria > Bacillati > Actinomycetota > Actinomycetes > Frankiales > Frankiaceae > Protofrankia > Protofrankia sp. Cj3. Next base: position 25,700 of record NZ_CAKJTR010000036.1, read on the forward strand.
CGCCCTCCACCCCGGGAACGAGACGACCCGCGGAGGACAGCCGGGCCGCCACCGCCGGGTCGGGCGACAGGAGTGCCGTACGGTGATCATCTGGGCTGAGGATCGCGATCGTCGAACTCGTCTCGGTGAGCCCGTAGGCGTTGACGAAGCCGGCGTCCGGGAATGCGGCGAGTGCCTTCTCCAGGACCGGACGCGGCATCCGGGCGCCGCCGTAGGCGATCGAGCGCAGCGTCGGTGTCGCTGCCCGCGCACCGGCGAGCTCCTCGACGATGCGGGCCAGCATCGTCGGTACGACCATGGCGCTGGTCACCTGCTCCGCGGCCACCAGGCGCAGCCAGGCGCCCGCGGAGAAATTCGGTAGGTAGACGAGACGGCGGCCGGAGTAGATGTTCGTCAGCACGGTCCCGACACCGGCGATGTGATACGGAGGAACGCTGGTCAGTGCCGCCTCGGCCGGCTCCGCGGAGCCGAACTCGACGGTCTGCAGGACGTAGGAGACGAGGTTGGAGTGCCGCAGCACAACCGCTTTCGGCTTGGACGTCGTCCCGCTGGTGAACAGCAGGACCGCCGGTGCTTCATCATCGACATCCACCGGCTCGGACGGCTCCGCGAGCGCCGCGGTGGCCAGCCACTCCTCACTGCGGTGGACCTTCAGACCACTTCTGGCCACCACGTCCTGGTAGGCCTCGTCGCAGACGACGACCGGGCCGTGTAATTCGCCCAGCAGCCCGTCCAGCTGGTCTTCGCCGAGACGGTAGTTCAGCGGGACGAACGGCATCCCGGCCGTTGCCGCCGCGAACAGGACAGCGGGGAAGGCCGTGCTGTTGCCACCGAGGTACGCGACCCGCTCGGCGCCGGAGGAGCGCAGCAGCGTGGCGCCGCCGGCTGATACCCGGACCAGGTGTTCGAACGTGATGCCGTCGCCGCGCCCTCCCAACGCCACCCGGTCACCGAAGGCCGTCGCGGCCATATCGAGCAACATCCCGATACTCATAGACCTTTGCCCCAAATCATATATACAAACAAGCTTTTACGGTGTCATCGAGGGGTCCACTCGCGGGTGGCGGCTGCCGAGGGGCGGTCGGTGATCTTTTTGTGATCTCGGCGCGTCCCTCGCTGGGCCTCGGTGTCCCCGCCCTCCGCCCGGTGGGCATGGTCCTCGCTACCCAGGGCGCGGGTGGTCGCGCGCGACGGTGGGTGATCGGGCATGCGGATCGTGTGTCGCAAGGTCACCTCCGGGGCACGTCCGCGGCCGTCCGCCCAGGTTGACAGCGCTCCGTCGTCATCTGGTCGGCGCGTTGTCTGGGAGTCCGGCCGGCGGAGCCGATGGAGCTCTTCCGGTCGGGGTTCCGGAATCCAGGGTCTGGCTCATCGAAACATATAACCTAATTAACGCATCCTAGTGCAAGGGGTTGGCTCTGTCGCGGGGCTGGCCCCGGAGGTCGACTCTGGATGTCGCGCGGTGGTAGCGGTGGTAGCGGTGGTAGCGGTGGTGGCGGTCGGCACCCGCGGCACTGTGGCGGGCCCTGCCGGGAAGCGGTCGCCGTGAGGGCATGGTCGCTGGCCTGCGATCAGGGCTACTAGTATGCTAATTAGACTGAATGGTTCGTAGAGTCGCGAGGATGGATGCGAGGAGACTCCGATGGCAGGGCTCGACTTTGGCCTGTTTGACTGCGATACGCACTGCTACGAGACCAGGGATGCCTTCACGAGGTACCTTCCGGCGGAGTGGTCCGAGCACGCGGTCCGGCCGATCAGGTTCGAGGGCGGCGTGGAAAAGATCATGGCTGCGGACCGGGTCGCGACCTTCAATTCGGAACAGGGCCTCGGCTTCGACCTGGCTTACCGGCCGGGATCCCTCAAGGAGATGCTGCGCCAGATGGCGTCCGGTAACCCGGACGAGACCTACGAGCCCGAGCCCATGCGTCCGGAGTACCTCGACCGCGACGTGCGCCTGAAACTGATGGACGCCCAGGGGGTGGACCGGGCCGTCGTCTTCCCGTCCGCGATGGCCCTGTCGGTCGAGAACTACGTGAAGAACGTGCCCGCGGCCTATGCCAATGTGCACGCTTTCAACCGCTGGTTCGAGGAGAACTGGGGCTTCGCGTACAAGGACCGCATCTACGGCCCGGCGCTGCTGTCACTGCGCGACCTGGACCTCGCTGTCGCGGAGCTGGACGACGTCCTCGCCCGGGGCGCCAGGGTCGTGCTGCTGCCGACCGGTCCGGTGAACGGCCGCTCGCCCGGTGACCCCTACTTCGACCCGATCTGGGCCCGCCTCAACGAGGCCGGCGTGACCGTCGCCTTCCACATCATGGAGAACTGGTACAACGAGCACATCGCACCCGCCTGGGGCTATGACGCCTTCCCTGCGGCATGGCATATGTCGGCGTGGCAGTGGAACAACCTCTATGGCGAGCGGCCTATCGAGGACACGTTGTCGGCACTGATCTACGACAACATCTTCGGACGCTTCCCCAACCTGATGGTGCTCGTCGCCGAGTTCGGGGCTTCGTGGGTACCGCATTTCATCGAGCACATGGACAAGAGCCGGGGGATGGGCCGCAACGGGCCGTGGATCGGCGGGCGTCTCACCGAGCGTCCCAGCGCGATTTTCCAGCGTCACATCCGGGTCGCTCCCTATCCGGAGGACAACATCGCCAAGATCGTTAGAGATCTTCCAGATGTTGACTGCCTGGTCATGGGTTCGGACTTCCCGCACGCGGAAGGGCTGGCCGACCCCGCCGACTTCGCCCAGCTGGTCACGTCACTCACACCGGAGCAGCAGCGCAAGATCCTGCGTGGCAACGCGGAGAAGCTCTTCGAGAAGGCGTGACCGCCGGGGAAACCGGCCACCCGGCCACGGCAACCGGGCGCGTCGGTCCGGATTCCGTCAGGATTGATCATAGTCGTTCCGTTGCGGGAGAGCCGACCGGCGGGCGGCCACCGTACGGGGACGTCTTCTCGGGTCCCCGTAGCCGTCTTGACACGCCGTCGCCGTGGGCCGATCTGCCCATGGCGAGGCGCCAGGGGATCGGTATCGGCACCATCCGGCGTGCCTTCCGCCAGCGGGAAGACCCACCTCGCGTACCGCAACGGCCGGGTATCCGGGCGGCGGCGGTCCTGCTGACGCTGTTCGAGGAGGCGGGCGAAACCCGTGTCGTCCTGATCGAGCGTTCCAGCGCGGTCAGGACCCACCGGGGCGAGATCGCCTTCCCCGGTGGGGTGTGCGACGCGGGTGAGGCACCGCGCCAGGCTGCGTTGCGGGAGTCCTGGGAGGAGATCGGCCTCCCGTCCACGGGCGTCGACCTGCTCGGTGAGCTGGGCGGGCACACCGCTGAGCTGACGAGGTTCCAGATCACCCCGGTGGTGGGCGCGCTCGCGGCCCGGCCGGTTCCGCGCGTCAACCACAGCGAGGTCGAGGATGTCTTCGACGTTGCGCTCGCTGGGCTGATGGCGGACGGTGTGTACCGTGAAGAATGGTGGACCGGTCCGCGCGGCGGCTTCGCGGTTCCTTTTTTTGATCTTTCGAGAGGCAGCGTCTGGGGCGTGACGGCTTCGATGCTTCTCGAGCTCCTCGTGCTCGTGACCGCCAGCGCCCGCCCGCGGGATCAGGTTCCGCCGCCCGCTGGAGCGGTCGCGCCATGATCCCATCCGAAGAGACTGTCGGCCTGCTTGAGGGAATCGCCACCACCAGGGCCATCCGCCGGTTCCGCCCGGAGCCGGTCAGTGAGGACGCGCTCGCCACCATGTTGTTCGCGGCATCCCGCGCGCCCAGCGGTTCGAACCGCCAGCCCTTCCGCTTCCTTGTGCTGCGTGACGGCCCGCGCGCGCTGGCGGCCCGAGCCCTGATCGGCCGGGGAGCCCGAGCGCAGTGGACGAGAAAGGTCGTCTCAGACGGTTACGACCGCGGCAGCGGTACGCGTCCCGACACGCCGAAGGCGCGGATGGCCGCGGCCATGGCGCATTTCGTGGAGACCTTCGAAAGCGTGCCGGTCATCGTGCTTCCATGCCTGGTCCGTTACCGCGAGCCGAACCCGGCGGAAGGCGGGTCGATCTACCCGGCCTGCCAGAACCTGCTGCTGGCCGCGCGGGCGCTGGGCTATGGCGGCGTGCTCACCGGCTGGCACCGGCTCGTGGAGCCGGACCTCCGCCGGTTGCTGGAGATCCCCGACGGGGTTTTCATCGCCGGGACGATCGCGCTCGGCCGGCCGCAGGGGCGGCACGGCCCTGTTCGCCGCCAGCCGCTGCGGGACATGGTCTTCGAGGACGGTTGGGGCGAGACGACGACCTGGGCGGTCGACCCGCCCGGCACCCGTCACACCGATGCTGGCCCGCCAACGCACCCGTAGCGGTTTACCTGCGGCCGGTCAGCCGGTCAGCCGGTCAGCCGGTGCCGGTGCGTGCGGTCAGCTGTGCCCGCGCGGGCACGGGCGGCGCGACCGCTGGATCCGTCACGCCGCCCGTCGGATGTCTCGCCTGCGTCACGAGGGAATATCAGCGCCCGCGACAATCTTCGCGTCCGTCAGGGCGGCGATGGCCTCCGCGTCGTAACCGAACTCGGTCAGCAGCGCCTCGGTCTGCTCACCAAGCAGACAGCTGCGGCTGATGCGGCCCGGGGTTTCCGACAACGCCACGGGCAGGCCGTGTACCCGGATCCGGCCGAAGAGCGGATGGTCGACCTCCACCACCAGCCCGGTCTCCACCATGGTCTCGTCAGTGCAGGTGAACGCGGAGACACCGCCTTCGAAGACGGTCACGCAGGCGAGCCCCGCGGGGACGAGGAGGTCCTCCCACGCCTGCGCGGTGTCAGCGGTGAACACATCCGCAAGGATCGAGGCAAGCTCCTCGTCGTTGTCCAACCGGCTGTCCACCGTGGCGAAGCGGGCGTCCTCCAGCAGGTCCGGGCGCTTGATCCCGCCAACCAGCGTCTCCCATTCCCGCTGGGTCGGCGCGGCCAGGAACACCCAGCCGGACGACGCCCGGTAGAGGCGGTAAAGAGCATGGTAGCCATGCTGCTCCGCATCGAGCGCGGGAGCCGGCGGCTTGCCCGCGTAGGCGTTGAAGTCGTCCGAGTAGGCGTAGGCGTTCCCACAGATCATCGAGGTGGCGACGAACTGTCCTTCACCCGTCCGCCGCTGGTGCATGATCGCCAGCAGGAGAGCCGAGAAGACCGCGAGCGCGGCGTTCGAGTCCCCGTCGGTGAGACCGCGCAGCCGCGGCTGGACGATGGCCTGTAGCTCGGCCAGGTCGAAACCGCTGACGAGGTCGGGATCGAGCCAGTACGAGGCCTGCTTGTGCAGGCTCCCGGCCACGGCGCTCGCCGAATCGGCGTACAGCGCACGGGAGCTGTAGGGCCCGCTGACGCCGTATCCGGTGGCGTGCAGATACACCAGTTTCGGGTTGATCGCGGAAAGCGTGGCGTAGTCAATCTTCAGGCGTTCGGCCACCCCTGGCCGGAAGCTGAGCGCGAAGACGTCGGCCTTCTCGATGAGCGCATAGAAGATCTTTCTGCCCTCGTCTGTCGACACGTCGACGGCGATGCTCTCCTTGCCCGCCATCGTCCGCACGCCGCCGCTCTCCTTCACCCCGAAGGAGCTGCGCATCGGGTCGCCGGTGAGGCCCTCGACCTTGATGACGCGCGCACCCAGGGCGGCGGCCAGGGTGACACCGAAGGGCATGGCGAAGAAGTAGCCGAATTCGACGATGGTCACCCCGGCGAGCGGATGGGCCGGGGCGGGTCCGGTTGCGGCCGCGGGCGCCCAGGGGCCGGTGAACGGGCCGTTGTGGACGCCGAGCGCGGGGGCGGCGCGGTCAATCCGTGACGGTGACCTGCTGAAGGCCGCGACCGGGCCCACCTGACGGATCGGGCCGTGTTCGGGATGGGTGACCACGATGGAGTCGCCGTTGTGGACGATCTGCGGGTGGTCGAGGCCCTCCTCACAGGTTGCGGCAACCTCGAACGGGACGTCGGCGTTGGCCTCCAGCAGCGGTACCCACTCCGCCAGCGTCTTCCTCCGCAGGGTCTCGCTGAGGAGGTCCTCCCACTGCTGCGCGTCCTGCGGGGTCCTGAACTGCGGGGCATGCGCGAAGAGCGGGTTGGTATGGGTGCTCTCGAGACCGAGGACGCTGGTGAGCGCCCGCGCCTGATGGGGCAGCTGCGGGTTGCTGATGATGAAGCGGCCGTCCTTGGTCGCCATCGTCAGGCCGTACCGGGTAGCGGCCAGCGCCCCGCCGCGGGGGTTGAGGATGACCTGCGGCTGGCTGCCGGTGTTCTTCGCGTACTGCCAGTGCATCGTCCCGAAGTAGTCCACCGGGTTGAGGCCCTGCACCAGGGTGGCCTCGACGCGCTGCCCGCGCCCGGTCCGCTCGCGGACGACCAGGGCCGCCAGAACACCGCTGACGGCCATGTGCGCGGCGCCCGTGCTCGCCATCGACGCGGCGGTGAAGATCGGTCCTGGCCGGAAGCCGAACTGCCCCCGGGCGAACGCTCCGGCCTTCGCCGCCACGACGCCCTCGTAGCCCTTCAACCGCGCGTACCGGCCGGTGGAGCCGAAGCCGTTGACCGAGCAGTAGACCAACGACGGGTTGGCCGCGTGCAGGGTTTCCCAGCCTAGCTCCCAGCTGTCAGCGACGCCGGGTTCGAAGCTCTCGATCAGCACGTCGGCGTGGGCCGCGAGGGTGGCGGCCTCGGCCCGGCCCGCGGCGGTGCGCAGGTCGGCGACGAGGCTTTCCTTGCCCCGGTTCCAGACCAGGAAACCGGCTGGTGACTGGGTGCGCAGACGGTCGCCCTCGGGTGGCTCGACCTTGAGCACCCGGGCCCCGTTATCGGCGAGGATCATCCCCGCCAGGGAGCTGGCGATACTGCCGGCGCCCAGCTCGAGCACTGTCAAACCATCGAGGATCATCAATACAGCTCTCCAAGGCCACGGGCCACACCGGCACGAGAACTCCCGTGCTCCGTCCTGGTTCCCGCTGCGGGGAAGGGTGGTGGGGCGCTCCTCTGCGGGTGATTAATTAGGTGAACAATCTAACAGCTTGTATCGGTCGTATAAGAGGCTCCGGCAATAGGGCGTTCGATCAGGGAGCGGAGCCGGGGTGCGTGCATCGGGAGGCGGCGGAGGGAGCCACCCTGGTGGTGGGTGGCGGCGGCCAGGGTCAGCGGCTGGCATCGGTGGCGCCGAAGACGAAGTCGCTGATGAGACGGGCCAGCTCGACCGGGCGGTCACCTTGGACGGAGTGCCCCGCACCCGGCACGGTCTCGACGCGGGCCGTGGGCTGGCGGCGGCGGAACTCGACCACGTCGTCCTCAGTGACAACGCCGGAGGCCGATCCCAGCACGAGCATCACCGGCGCCGGCAGCGCCGAGAGGTCATCCCAGCGCGGCCTGAAGTCCAGCATGCCGCCGGTGGGGATCAGCCGGTCGTATCGCCAGGCCCAGCGGCCGTCCGGGAGCGGGTGAGCGTTGTGCAGGATGCCGCGCCGCAGGGAGCTGACCGACCGGGTCGGGTTGTGGCGGACCGTCCGTTCCAGGATCTCCTCGAAGGAGGCGAAGGACTCCGGGCCGTTGACGAACGCCGCGATCGGGGCGCTCTTCGCCAGCGTCACGCCCGGCGTTACGTCGACGACCACAAGCCGGCGGACAAGCTGCGAGTAGGCGGACGCGAGGCGGATGCCGGTGAGCCCGCCGAGGGACATGCCGACCACGCCCGCGGCTCGTGGCGCGAGCTCGGCGATGGCGCTGGCGAGGATGTCGGCGTTGCGGACCGGCCAGTAGTCGCCGTCCGGCCGTTTGCCGGAGTGGCCGTGACCAGGCAGGTCGAAGGCCACCAGCGGGCGGCCGAGCGCGAGGGCGACGGTGTCCCAGGTGTGGGCGTTCTGCGCCCCGCCATGCAGGAACACCAGCTCGGCGGGGCCATCACCCCAGACCAGGGCGCTGATCCGTTCGCCGTCCACATCGACGTTCTCCCGGCGTACCCGTGGGGGGCCGGCCCAGGCCAGGCCCGCATCCCGGGCATTCTCCTCAAAGAACCCGAATTCGTCGTAGTCGGGCAGTCGCGCGGCCTCTGCCATGTGGATCTCCCAGGATGATCGAATCCTCGAGCGTCCACACGCGGCGACCGGAGAGTGCGACGGCCCTCGTGGGGACTGGCGTGTGCGTCCGATACGGTTACAGAATATATCTATATCAGGTACGGTCCGGGCGTGCCGCACCGCGGACCCGCCGTGCGACGGCGTGAAGGAGACCGTGTTGAGTGGGATCAGCGACGCTGAGGTCCTGGAACGCTACCCCCGGACTGCTGTAGATCATGACAACAAGTACTTCTACCAGGGCCTGCTCGAACGGAAGCTGCTGGTCAATCGTTGTAACGCCTGCGGCAGGTGGCACCAGCCGCCGCGGCCGATCTGCCCGTCGTGCTGGTCGCGCGACATCACCGCGACCGAGGTGTCGGGCGAGGGCGTCATCCACCTACTGATCTTTTTGCATCAGGGCCCGCCGGCCGCGGGCGTCGACTACGCGACGCCGCACCCGGTCGCGGTGGTCGAGCTCGCCGAGCAGGAGGGCCTGCGGTTCTCCACGACGATCGTGAACGCCGACCGCGAAACCCTGCGTATCGGGCTGCCGGTGACACTCACCTGGATCGAGCGTGACGGCAACCCCTTCCCCGCCTTCGCGCCCGCCGCTGCCTGACCTGCCCGAGACGATCATCAGGAGACCTGGACGATGACGCGGTATCCCGTCAAGGACAAGGTGGCCTTCGCCGGCACGGGCGCCACCGCGTTCTCCCGTGACTCGGGCGAACGCTCCCAGCTCTCGCTGTGTGCCGAAGCGTGCACGCGGGCGATCGAGGACGCGGGGCTGACCGCCGCCGACATCGACGGCATCGCCGGCGCGGTCCCGATTGCCTACAAGGTCCAGTCGGCGCTCGGCATCCCCGAGACCACGTGGTGGACGAGCCCGCCCCAGGAGGGCTCCTTCGTCCAGGTGATCCTGGAAGCGATGAACGCCGTGTACTCCGGTGCCTGCAACACCGTGATCGCCTACCACACGTTCTACCGGCTGCCCTGGGCGTCGCGGGCCGCGGCCAAGGATCCGTTCCGGCGGATGCTGTCGATCACCGGGGGTGTCTCGCCCGCGCCGGAGGATGTGTGGGGCTCGGTCGGTTACACCGCGTGGGCGAGCCGATATCTGTACGAGTATGGCGCCTCCCGGGAGGACTTCGGGCTCGTCGCCGTCAACTCCCGGTCCAATGCCGGGCGGAATCCGAACGCGGTCATGCGGAGCCCGATCGGCATGGACGACTACCTGGCCGCCCGCATGATCCGTTGGCCGCTGTCCCTGCTCGACATGGATGTCCCGATCGACGGCGCTGTCGCCTTTGTCATCACGACCGCCGAGCGTGCCCGTGACCTGCCAGGCCGGCCCGTCCTCATCCACGCGGCGACGGCTGGTGTCATCGACCGCAACGAGGAGGACCAGACCCCGGGGCTGCGCAACCACGGCCAGCGGGTGACGGTCGAGACGCTGCGGGCACGCAGTGATCTATGGCTTGATGACATGGACGTCTACTACCCCTACGACGGTTTCTCGTTCATCACGTTGTCCTGGCTGGAGGCCATCGGGCTGTGTGGGCCGGGTGAGGCCGGCGCGTTCATCCGCGACAACTGGGATGACAAGACGAACAGTTTGGTGATCCATGGGAGGGTTCCCGTCAACACCCATGGCGGCAGCCTGTCCGAAGGTGGGACGCAGGGCGCGGGGCACATCCGTGAAGCCGTTCTGCAGCTGCGGGGGGAGGCTGGCGAGCGTCAGGTCCTCGGCGCGAACACGGCGATCCTCACGCCTGGCGGTTTCTTCTTCAACGCGCACGGCCTCGTCCTCCGCGCGGAGTAACCGCCGCTTTCCGCTTTCAGCCCGCCGTGTCCGCCGTGTCCGGTGCGTCCGGATGGATCTGCTGGAGCGGTCGGCGAACGGCCACGGCCACTGGCACGCCACCGTGGCATCGGAATGCGGCTCGTCGGATTGCCGAGGGAATATCGGGTCCACAGATCGCGGCACGGTTGGGCCGGGACCGCTGCAGCCTCCCAGGCCGAGGCGGCGGCGGTTCCGGCGCAGCGCGCTCCCGACCGACAGAGCACCGCGGTACTCGACGGTTCGCTGTCGGAGCGGGCGCGGCGTGAGGATGCCCGCTACTGGGAGGAGCACCGCCGGCCGATCGTCGGATGTCGCCCGTGTGACGACCCGTCCACCCACGCGGCCGGCCGCGTGGGCGGTCTCACGACGCTAGCCGTGCCAGCAGGGGTTGAGGTCCCAAGGTAACGGTAATAACGTAGTCGTTATCATGGTTGCATGCCCTGGGATGTCTTGGTCCACCCCGATGCGGCCGACGAGTTGGCCAAGCTCCCTGCCAACGAGCGCGCGGCGATCGACAGCGCCCTCGACAAGCTGCGAGAACGCGGTACGGATCTACCGTTCCCACACACCAGTGCCGTCGTGGACGCCGACCGCCTGTGGGAGCTACGTCCCCGAGGTGGCAATAGCCCGTGGCGGGCTTTCTACCGGCGGATGGGGGCAAAGCTCGTCATCGTTGGTGCCATCGGACACCACGACAAGCGGAAGTACAGGCGGGCAGTCGCCGTGGCCGTGGAACGGCTCAACGACCTGAAGGAGGACTGATGAAGTTGTCGGAGCTCAAGCCCCTCGACCAGGTCATCGAAGAGCACCGCCAGGACCCGGAGTTCCGCGAGGAGTGGGACGCGCTGGCGTTCTCCCGGAAGGTCGCCAACCAGGTGATCGCATACCGGGTCGAACACGGTCTCACACAGCGGGCTCTCGCCGAGCAGGTTGGCCTCAAGCAGCCCGCTATCGCGCGCCTGGAGATCGCCGAGACACAGCCAAGGCTCGAAACACTGGCGAAGCTCAGCAAGGCCACCGGTCTGACTTTTGACCTTCACGTCGCCAATGGAGCCGTCGAGATCGTTCAGGTCGCCAAGGCAGCGACAACGGCCGCCGCTCGCGGCTTCGCGTTCGTCTTTGACTCGACTGTGCTCGCTGCCCTCGCCAACGCTCGGCCGTTGGTCGAACAGCTACCAGCATCCCACGCGGCGGGTGATCGGCCGGCCGACATTGTCGTCGAGGGTGAACAGAGTCTTACGCTGCTGCAGCTCAAGTCCCGTCGCTTGCCGGGTGCGAGGATCTTCGCGATGACGCAGGCCCACGGATCGCGCGACGAGATCGACGATCTTCTCCGTATCATGCCGGCAGACACGACCGTGGAACCGGTTGAGGTCGGGCAAGCGAAGGAACGCTGACCGCTTCGCCGGTGCGTGGCGGGTGCATCGACCCCGCACCCGACAGGGAATGGCCACGCGGGCGGGTGGAGCAGCGCCGTGCTCAACAATCGGCGCTGGTCTCGGTGGCGAGATCTGAGGCCACAGGGCGGACAACCGGCCGCCCAATGACGCCACCCACGAATGAACCGGGTGGGGTGACGTTGGACCGCGCCGGACGGCGGCGGGGGAGAACCCAGGGCCGTTGCCAGCCTGATGTAGCCGGCGCCGACGAAGGGCGCTGGCCGGGTGGCAGCGATCACTTAGTGGTCGCCGCCGGAAGTTGTTCGGGGGGTGCCGGATGACAGACGGATGCATCGTGAGGCGGAGAAGGCCCAGGTAGCGGTGTTCTA
>NZ_CAKJTR010000037.1:0-4022 GCF_917627355.1 Protofrankia sp. Cj3
CACAGAACTTCCGTGCATGATACCCCGCGCTTCCGGATATCCGGCCTGTCGTAGGCCCTTGTGCAGGGTATCGGCGAACCGCTGGAACTCCTCCTGGCCGGCGAAACCGAGCGGGACGCCGTCACGGATGTGGTGCCGCGGTCCCCGCGGCGACCGAAACGTGTCGGGAGCGCTGCGATGGGCGTTACCGCGGAGGTCACTGGTGGCCATCCGGATATGGCCGTTGGGGGTGGCGGCCGCCGGGTGGGAGAGCAGGCCTTTTGCCAGCATGGCGGGGTGGCCGCGCGCGCCGCGCAGATGCGCGGCCATGGTGGTGAGGCGGAGCTGGGCGGCGGTGCGGGCGTCGCGGGCGAGAGCGGCACCCCCGCGCAGGCCACGGGCGAGCCCCGCGGTGGTGGTGAAGCCCCTGCCGCCGGGGACGCAGCCGAGTAACGCGAAGCCGACCTCCCAGCCGGAGGCCTCGCCGTTGGCGTATGCGGTCAGCGCGTCGGCCAGGATGACAAGCGCGGCGGCGCACACGATCCAGGCGGCTGGTCCGCCGATGAGCATCGCGATGACGCCGAAGACAGCGACGGTGATTTTCGCGGCCCGGACGGTGGCATGCCAGGCCGCGCCGGCGGCTTTTTTGATTTTTTCCCAGGACCACCAGGGCCTGTCGCGGATGCCGGCGTGGGACGCGGCCTGGATGGCCCGAGCGCAGGTATGTGCCGCGTGCGCGCGCAGCTGGCCTGCGGCAAGGGCGAGGCGGCGGGCGGTCTCGATCTCGTCCTGGGCGCTGTGAACAGTGCCGCGGGCCCGCTCGAGGCGGGTCTGGGCGGTTTCGTGGTCGCGCAGTGCCCGCGTGACCTGGGCTGGGTCTGGCCACCCGGCTCCCGCGGCATCGGGATGGTGCGCGCGGGCCAGGGCCGTGAGGCTGGCGGCCGCGCTGGTCAGTGCGGTCTGGGCCGGGCCGAGGAGCGTTTCGGCGTGGTCGCGGCGGGCGCGGGCGTCGCGGCCACGGGAGAGCGCGTGGCCGGCCTGTGCCTGGGCGGTGTCCAGGATCGGTGCGTAGGCCTTGAGCGCCTGGCCGGCCATCCGGTAGGAGGTCTCGAGCCGGGACAGCCGCTCGGGCAAGCCGTTGAGCCCGTCGCGGAAGGTATCCCCGGCGGCACCGAGCCAGGCCTGGGTGACGCTGCCGGTGGTAGCCGCGGTGACCTGCCCGCGCGCGTGTTCGACGTCAGCGGCGAATGCCAGGAAACGCCGGGCGAGATCCCGGATGGCATAAAGGTCGCCCGGAGCCGGATCCTTATCAAGGCCGAGGACGCTCCAGTCGCTGGGACGGCTCATCGGCGCGGCGCGTATCCGGCCAGGCCGGGCTTTGGGCCTGCCGGTCGGGATGTGTGCTCCGCGGAACGCGCTCGATGGACGCGGGGATCGTGCAACAGCGGGCGTGGAGCTGTCATGGACACCGTCCAGGCAGGGTCAGGGACAAAGGCTTAAAAGCGGATAATTACGGGCAGATGGTCTGATAGTAGCGCGTATAGTGATTCTTCGGCCACCCTGACGGGTGCCCGGTCGGCGAGGCCACCGGGCCTGGCCGACTGCCGCGGGAGCCGCTGTCTCGCTGAGGCGGCCGAGGAAGCCCGACCGGCCTCGTGGGCTCCGGACCGGCGTGGGTGGGGCGCGTGCCCGGCGGCCTTGGGAGGGATCTCATAGCGCGATCTTTGTCACGGCTTGCGGCCGCGACGGAAAGGGGATCGAAGGGTCATGACCGTCGATCAGGTGGCAACGGGAACGGTCCGCACGCCGGTCTCGGTGCGCCCCGGGGCGGCTGTGAGCATCGGCGTCCTGAGCTTCGTGCTGGGTGCCTGGACGCTTCCCACCACGGTGCCGGGCAGATCGTCCGTCGCGTATCTGTCCGCCGGTCTCGTCGGCGCCGGGCTTCTTCTCGCGCTGCTGCTGGCTGCCGACCTCGCCCGGGCCGCCGTTGCCCGTCGGGCCGGCGTACGGGTGGATGGGGTCACGGTCGGTGTCTTTGGCAGCCGGCTGCGGGCCGCCACCGTCGACAGCCACGAACCGCGGACGGGAGCCCGCGTCGCCTGTGTCGGGCTGCTGGTCAGTGGGCTCGGTGGAGCGGGTTTCGTCACGCTTGGTTGGCTGGCCCCGAGCGGGGGGCTGGCATTGGCTGGCAGCGCCGGGTTCTGGGCCGGTGCTCTTGCGTTGCTGATGACGTTGTCGGAGCTGCTGCCCACGCCGCGGACCGATGGCGGGCGGCTGCTCACCGCGATCGTCCACCGGTGGACCGGCAGCCGTGAGCAGGCGGGCATGGCAGTCGCCCGAGCTGGAATGATCACTGGTTGGATCCTGATCGCCGCGGGGGCGGCGTCGGTCTTTGTGGTGGGTGCGCTGGGTCTGTGGGTCGCGCTGCTCGGTTGGCCCGCTCTCGCCTCGGGCCGGGCGGAACGATCCCGGCTGCGTACGAACACGATACTTGCGGGCGTCCGGGTCGGGGATGTGATGGGTCCCGCACCCGAGATCCTGCCCGGCTGGCGGACAGTGTCCGCGGCTGTCGAGGAGATGGCGCGCACGCGGATGCCCGCGGGGGGACAGACGGTGTTTGCCGTGGCCGACGTCAACGGCGCTCTCACCGGAGTGACACAACTGTGTGATCTTGTTGCGGTTCCGGGTGAGGACCACGGGTCTGCCCGAGTGGCGAAGATCAGCGTCCCGCTGGCCGCGGTACCCACCACCACGCCGGGTGAGTTGCTGAGCGATCTGCTCCCGCGGCTGGCTGAGCGTCCGGATGCCGGCTGCGCACTTGTCCTGGACGACGACGAGGGCGAGGCCGGCGACGGAATGTCCGGGGACGCAGCCCTGAACGCCGCGGCCAGGCCGCGACTGATCGGTACAGTCGGCTATCCGGAGATCGCAAGGGCGTTGGCGACGGTCACGCCGCTGCCCACGGGGAGGGCCGTGGCGCCGGCTTCCAGCACGCGAACCGGCCGTGACTGATCCTTCCGGTCGTGTTCCCACGCCGTGCCCGGCTGTCTGCGTGCGTGCGGCAGGAGCGCGCGGCGGCGCTGAACGGCGCGCTCGGGCTGCCGGGAGCGTGGCGCCCCGCGAGTAATGTTGCGGCCATGACGATCAGGAGTGCCGAGGCATTGATCAGTGCTCCGCCCCTTGATTACCTGGCGGTGGGGAACCCGACGGTCGATGTCCGTCCCGATGCGTCGCTCGCGGTCGGCGGGAGCGTGGTCTACGCCATCATCCAGGCGGCACGCCTTGGCCTGTGCGCCGCTGGAGTCGGGCGGGGCCGGGGTTCCGAACTGGCACCGGTCTGGTTGCCGTTTGCGACGGAGGCGGTCCTCTACATCCAGCCTTCGGCGGACACGACACGGTTTCGTAACGAAAGCATTGATGGTCTTCGGGCGCAATGGCTGGAAAAATCCGCGGGCCGGGCGTCAGGCCTCGACAGGCTTCCGGAAAGCCGCGTGCTGCACCTGGCCCCCGTCGCACGGGAGATCCTCCTTGAGGAGGCCGCTCGAGCGAGTGCGCGGAGCCTGCTCGGACTGACCCCGCAGGGGCTGATCCGCTCCTGGGACGAGCACGGCCGCGTCCACCACCAGCCCCTTGAGATCGACGGTCCGACCGCCGCGCACCTGGACGTGGTGGTGTTTGCGGACTATGAGGCGCCCTACCTGGCAAACGTGGCCGAGGCGGTTCGGCGGGCCGGCGGAATCGTCGTGGTCACCAAGGGAGCCGGCGGATGCGAGGTCCTGCTGACAAACGGTACGCAGGAGTTCCCGGCTGTCGCGACATCTCAGCTCATCGACGACACCGGGGCCGGTGACGTTTTCGCCAGTGCGTTGTTCATCTCGCTGGAAGGCGGGAGCACGGTGAGCGAGGCGGTCCGGTTCGCGACCGCGGCGGCGGCCCTGAGTATCGAGGGGATCGGCCCGCGGGCGATCGCGTCCCGTGAGGAGATTGACACGTTCACCGGTGCGGCCAGCACGGCGCTCCCTTTGTGAGGGACGGCCCGCGGG
>NZ_CAKJTR010000037.1:4444-13502 GCF_917627355.1 Protofrankia sp. Cj3
TGCGCCCCTGAGCTCGGGCTGGACGCCCTCATCGGCGGGGCGGGCCGTCAGATCGCGAGTGCGGCGAGGACGAGGCCCAGCCCCTCGTGGAACTGGGTTTCCATCTCGGCGGCGAGGTGGTCGGCGGTTGCGGCGAGGTGGGGGTAGCGGGAAGCGGCCGGACTGATCGCGGTTACTGGCGTGACGGTGGCGTCCGGCCCCTTGCGGGCGATCGTCGCCGCGGTGTGGCGAGCTTCGGTGAGGGAGTGCCCGAGGGTGTAGAAGAGCAGCGTCTGGAAGGCGTTGGCCGCCTCATGATCGGGCATTCCCGCGTCGCGGAGCAGACCGATCGTGTGGTTGGTCCGTTCCCAGCTGGCTTCGCCGCCCGGCGGCCGGCGCAGGACGACCGGTGCGAGAGTGGGATGGCGCAGGAGCGACCGGCGCAGCTGGGCGAAGGTCTCCCGGAGGTCGGCGAGGGGGCTCCCGGAGTGGGGGAGTGGCTCCGTACCTCGCACCACCCGGTCGGCCAGGGCCTCCAGGAGATCGTTTTTGGTGCGGAAATGCCGGTAGACGGCAGTGGGGTCGATGTTCAGCCGGGCACCGAGCGCTCGCATGCTGAAGCCTCCGACCCCACCGATGTCGACGATCTCCATCGCGGTGTCGAGCAGCAGCTGTTGGGACAGCGTCCCGCGAGGGGTGCGGGTGTGGCGAGGTTGCGCGGTCTCCATCGGTCTCCTTCACGTTTTCTGCTACCTACAGTGTAGTCAACGATGTTGACGACACTTCTTGATGAACTTGATCTTCATCCAACCACCCACCAAAAACCAACGACCAAAAAAGTACGATGCGTGCCGCCAGCAACAGACAATAGATCGCTCCGGGCGGGGAAGAAAAGGCGTAGCAGATCTGCTGAACCTGGGAGCTGAATATGCCACAAGTGGACGAAAAGGACGCCCGCAAGGTCGCCGAAGCCGCGCGTGAGACGGCATGGACGCGTCCGTCGTTCGGTAAGGAGCTCTTCCTCGGGCATTTTCGCCTCGATCTCATCTCGCCGCACCCCCGGCCGTCGAAGGCCGACAGGACGCGCGGTGAGGCCTTTCTTGAAAGGCTCGAGGAATTCCTGCGTGAGCACGTGGACCCGCTCCAGATCGAGCGGGATGGGCGTATTCCGCGGGACGTCCTCGATGGTCTCAAAGGGCTGGGCGCGCTGGGCATGAAGATCCCGGAGGAGTATGGCGGCCTCGGGCTGAGCACCGTGTACTACAATCGGGCGCTGGCGCTCGCCGGTACCTGGCATTCCTCCATCCCGACTCTGCTCTCGGCGCACCAGTCGATCGGGGTAGCCGAACCGGTTCGCAGATTCGGCACACGTGAGCAGAAGCGCAGGTACCTGCCGCTGGTCGCCCGCAAGGAGGTCAGCGCGTTCCTGCTGACCGAGCCAGATGTGGGCAGCGATCCCGCGCGGATGAGTGCGCAGGCCGTTCCTGTGGACGGCGGTGTGGCCTACGAGCTGTCCGGCCACAAGCTGTGGACCACCAACGGTGTGATCGCGGACCGGCTGGTTGTGATGGCTGTCGTGCCGACAGCCGCGGAGCGTCACGGCGGCATCACCTGCTTCATCGTCGACGCGCACGCGCCCGGTGTCACGGTCGAGCACCGCAACGAGTTCATGGGTCTGCGTGGCATCGAGAACGGTGTCACCCGCTTCGACCGGGTGAGAGTACCGGTCGAAGACCGGCTTGGCCGGGAGGGGGAAGGGCTCAAGATCGCGTTGACGACCCTCAACACCGGCCGGCTGGCCCTGCCAGCGGTCTGCGCCGGCGGCGCGAAGTACTCGCTGCGGATCGCCCGGGAGTGGGCCGCTGAGCGGGTTCAGTGGGGCCAGCCGATCGGCCGCCACGAGGCCATCGCTCAGAAGATCGCTTTTATCGCCGCGACCGCGTTCGCCATGGAGGCGGTCGTCGACCTGACCGCGATGATGGCCGACGAAGGCGGTAAGGACATCCGGATCGAGGCCGCGCTCGCCAAGCTGTACGCGAGCGAGATGGCGTGGCTGGTCGCCGACGAGATGGTGCAGATCCGCGGCGGCCGCGGGTACGAGACGGCGCAATCGCTGGCCAATCGCGGTGAACGGCCCGTCCCGGCCGAGCAGATGCTGCGCGACCTGCGTATCAACCGGATCTTCGAGGGCTCCAGCGAAATCATGAAACTGCTCATCGCCCGGGAGGCGGTCGACACCCATCTGACGGTCGCCGGGGACATCATCGAGCCGGAGATCCCGTTGTCGGCCAAGGCGAGAACCTCCGCGCGCGCGGCTGGCTTCTACGCCCGCTGGTTGCCCCGACTGGTTGTCGGGGAGGGGACCGGCCCGCGTTCCTTCGCTGAGTTTGGCGCGCTCGCGACGCACCTTCGGTTCGTTGAACGGTCGGCGCGCAAAATGGCCCGCTCGACCTTCTATGGGATGAGCCGTTGGAAGGGCGGCCTGGAAAAGAGACAGATGTTTCTTGGCCGTATCGTCGACATCGGTGCGGAGCTGTTCGCCATGAGCGCGTGTGTGGTTCGTGCGCAGCTGCTCGCGCGGGACGGTGAGCCGACCGCCATCGAGCTGGCGGACCTGTTCTGCCGGCAGGCCCGGCGCCGGGTCGATGTTTTGTTCGACGCGTTGTGGAGCAACGACGACACCTACAATTTCCGGGCCGCGCAACAGGTTCTGGCCGGCAGGTTCGACTGGGCGGAGGCGGGAGTACTCGACCCGAGCGGCGGCGGGCCGTTCCTCGCCGATGCCCGCCGCGCGGCTGAGGACACTGGCCGGCCGGGCGCGGCTGCCACCCGGGCGGAAAAACAGGAGAAGACCAAAAAGGATAGGAAGGATGTGAAAAATCCGGCGGGAGGTATCGCGGAAAGTGAATCCGTGCCGCCGGCCGGTGTGGTTCCGGGAAGCTGACGGAGCCTTGTTGCCGGACCGCGCTAACGGTCCGGCAACAAGCGTACGGCGGGTCACCCGCCAGGTCGGGCTCGGAGATCAGCTGATCAGGAGCCCGCCGTCATCCCGCAGGAGGGGCAGGACTGACAGGCGGTCCTCCGCGAGGATGCGTTGGGTAGTAATTCGTGCTGGATAACTACGCATGAACATATTGGTAAAATGTGTCCCGTAGTGGATGCAGTCGGCACTCACCCCGGACAGCGGACGGATGCGGGCCGCAAAATTGGGCTCATGGAAGTACGCGAGCGCGAAACGCTCTCGGGTGTTCAGCCTGACCTTGTGCGGTGTCGAGAGCAGAAAGCCGTCGGTCAGGAACTGAAGAATGTCACCAGGGAACACCGTCAGTACGCTCGGCACCGGCCGCACGAACGTCCACGGCTCCTCGTTCTCGTACATGCCGGCGGCGCTCTCGTTCGCCAGCCAGTTCCTGTTCCGCTTCTCCCCGGCAACCGGCGGACGTATGTAGAGCCCGCCCACGTCATCCTGGGCGGCGATTACCAGCAGCCCGTAGTCGGTGTGGGCGCCGATGCCGCGACGGCTCTCCTTCGACAAAGCGGGAAAACGCAGGACCCGCATATGGTGCCAGCCATCAGCGGTCAGCCTCGTCAGCGCGTCGGTGTCATCAAGCTCCAGGCCCAGCGCTGTCAGCTTCAGTAGTTTCTCACCCACCCGGCCGAGTTCGTCCATGAACACCCGCATGCTTCGCTGGTATTCGGCGTCGGGCCAGGGGGTCGGGCCGTGGCATGGCCACCGCGCCTGAACACGGGCATCGTCCAACGCGATGTCCGGACAGACCGTGAAAATCTCGGAATAGTCCGCTTCGCCGGCCGTGACCTCCTCACCGGACGCGATGTAGCCGCTGTAGGTCAGCTCACTCACACATTGGCTCTTGGCTTTCATGGGCAGGCGAAAAAATCGTTTGCTCGATTCAATCGCGGCCTGGGTTTTTTGATCCTGTGCCGGGCTGGTAGCAATCTGGAATATTCCGTCGCTCCGCCAGGCTCGCACCATCGCACGCGCCAGCGCGCGGTCGGATTCCGTGCCGTCGATGAACTCGGGTAAATGGAATGTCTGTAGCTCGTTCAATTCGGTCTCCTTCTGTGTGGGGGTGCGGCTACCGCGCGTACCGAAATAGCAGCTCCCCGTCATGGTGCCGGGGTGCGGCTGGACCCGTGGCATGCGTCAATTTCCCTCGATCCGCCTGATTGAACCAGAATGATGAAATATCTGCATCAGTGATCGAATCTTCTGTCACCACCTCGATAGCGCGAGCGGTATTGCCAGTACCATCGACGCCGCGCTGGTATTGCCGGTACCACTTAGCGCGACCGGCCGTGGGGCACGCACCTCGCGTCATCGCCAAGGTGACTCCCTCCGTCACCTCGCGATACACGCGCCCCGACCTCGCTCCCTGATCCATGACCCTGTTGCCGGAGCTTCGTGGGCCGCGTTGTTCCCGCCTCGCACGACCGACCAGCCTGGACCGGGTACCACGGCTGTGCCCCCAGTGGGAACCTGGGCAGATGACCAGCGCCCAATCCGCTGATGCCGGCCAGCCGCCCGCCGCGCCCGATCGTTCCGGTGACCGCTGCCCGGCCTGCGAGCGGCCGGTCAACACCGTCAGGCCGCGGCCGCTCCCGGCCGGGGCCAGCGAGCGGCCGCGGCATCACATCCGTAACGAGACTCACCTCGTCGCCAGCCTGAAGAGCTCACAGGACCGGGTGGCCGACGCTGTGACGGCTTTTGCGGGCAGTCTCAGATTCGTCTACATCCACGCTCTGTGGTTCGCTCTCTGGATTGTGGCGAACACGGGGGTTTGGGGTCCCGCGCTGGTTTTCGACCGCTATCCTTATGGCCTGCTGACGATGCTTGTCAGCCTGGAGGCCATTTTTCTCAGCACATTTGTCATGGTGAGCCAGAATCGACAGGCAGCTCGTAACGACCTGCGCAGCGAACTGGACTTCGAGACCAATGTGCGCAGCGAGATCTGGTCTGTTCATATCGGCCGCAGGCTCGGGATCGATCCTCTCGAAATCGAGGCGGAAGTGCGGCGCGCGCTCACTGTCGGCCGGAACCGGCTGCATGACACCGTGGTTGCTGGCCTCGAGCCCGAGATTTCGCCGCGAGAGCGTGCGTGAGATCGGGATTTCGACCGGTACGAGGATCCGGCGGCAGGGCGTTCGGTCAGGTGGCGGCGCCCGGGTGGATGATTCGCGATGCCGCGTCCCCTCGTGCCGGGCGCGCTGAACCGCGTCCAGCCGCCCCGGTATTCGCTCACCAGCCGCGGGCACGCCATTCGGCGAGATGCGGCCGCTCCGCCTCGATGGTTGTGTCCCTGCCGTGCCCGGGATAGATCCAGGTGGCATCCGGGAACGGCCCGAAAACCTTCCACTCGAGGTCATCCATGAGAGAGCTGAACGCCGAGGCGTTCCCGAAAGTGGCACCGGGGCCACCGGGAAACAGACAGTCACCGGTGAACAGATGCGGTGCGGCCGGGTCGGCATCGTAGAGCAACGCGATCGACCCCGGTGTGTGCCCAACCAGGTGAATCACCCGCAGGGTGGCGGCGCCGACGGTCACCTCGTCGCCGTCACGGACCAGGACCGTCGTCGGCACCGGGATGGCGTCGGCGTCGGCCGGGTGCGCCACCGTCCTCGCCCCGGTCGCCGCGACCACCGCGTCCAGCGCCTGCACATGGTCATTGTGATGGTGGCTCGTCACCACGGTGGTGAGCCCCGCCGCACCGATGAGGCCCAACAGCGTCTCGGCCTCGTTCGCGGCGTCGATCAGAAGCTGCTCGCCGGTTACGGCGCATCGCAGCAGGTAGGCGTTGTTGTCCATCGGACCGACCGCGACCTTGATGATCGTCAGCCCCGGCAGCTCGCGGACATCCGCCGGCCCGCCGGCCGCGACCACTCCCGAATACCCGTGCTCGCCGTGTCCCATGTTCTCCTCCGCTGAACATCATACCGCCGCCGGTGGTCGTGGCTGGCCAGGCCAGCGACCATGGCGGGGCTCGTCTCAGCTGTCCCCACCGCGATGTCGCTCCGAAGCTGTCGGGGCTCGTCCGTACCATGGCAGGCGCCGCGGACATCCGTCCTCGAACGCGGCATGTCCCGTCACCCGAGCAGACCGCGAAGGATCCCACGATGGCAGACCGTCTCGTCGTTCGCGGCGCGCGCGAGCACAACCTGCGCGATGTCGACCTCGACCTGCCACGGGACTCCTTGATTGTTTTTACCGGTCTGTCGGGCTCGGGAAAGTCCAGCCTCGCCTTCGACACAATTTTCGCGGAGGGGCAGCGGCGGTATGTCGAGTCGTTGTCGGCCTATGCCCGCCAGTTCCTTGGCCAGATGGACAAGCCCGACGTCGACTTCATCGAGGGGCTGTCCCCAGCCGTCTCGATCGACCAGAAGTCGACCTCACGAAACCCCAGGTCCACGGTCGGAACGATCACCGAGGTGTACGACTACCTGCGCCTGATGTTCGCGCGGGCGGGTCGCCCGCACTGCCCGAAGTGCGGGCGACCGATCTCCCGGCAGACCCCGCAGCAGATCGTCGACCGGCTGCTCGAGCTGCCCGAGGGCACTCGCTTCCAGGTGCTCGCCCCGATCGTTCGGGGCCGCAAGGGCGAATACCTCGACCTCTTCGCGGACCTGCAGTCCAAGGGATTCGCCCGCGCGCGTGTCGACGGCGGTGTCCTCGCTCTCACCGATGTGCCGAAACTGGAGAAGCAGCGTAAACACACGATCGAGGTCGTGGTCGACCGGCTGGCGGTGAAGGCGTCGGCAAAGCAGCGGCTGACCGACTCCATCGAGACGGCACTCGGCCTTGGTGGTGGTCTGGTGCTGCTCGACTTCGTCGACCGCGACCCGGGCGGCCCCGACCGTGAGCGGATGTACTCCGAGCATCTCGCCTGCCTGTACGACGACCTGTCGTTCGAGGAGCTGGAACCGAGGTCCTTCTCCTTCAACTCCCCGTACGGTGCCTGTCCGGACTGTTCCGGCCTGGGCACCCGTAAGGAGGTCGATCCCGAGCTCGTCGTTCCCGACCCGACGCTGTCGCTGAACGACGGAGCGATCGCGCCGTGGTCAGCCGGCCACAACAAGGAGTACTTCACCCGGCTGCTGGAGGCCCTGGCCAACGATCTCGGCTTCCGGATGGACATCCCCTGGGAGGGCCTGCCGGAACGGGCACGCAAGGCTGTGCTGCACGGACGGGGGGAGACCGAGGTCCAGGTCGCCTACACCAACCGGTACGGCCGGTCACGCCAGTACTTCACCGCCTTCGAGGGGGTGGTCGCCTTCCTCAGCCGCCGCCATCGGGAGGCCGAGTCGGACAGCAGCCGTGAGCGCTACGAGGGCTACATGCGTGACATCGCCTGCCCGGTCTGCCGCGGCGCCCGGCTCAAACCCGAATCACTGGCGGTAACCCTGGGTGGTCGTTCGATCGCCGAGGTGGCCGCTATGGCCATCGGGGAGTGCGCCGAGTTCCTGCGGGCGCTCGAGCTCACCGAACGGGAACGGACGATCGCCGGCCGGGTACTCAAGGAGATCGACGCGCGGCTCGCGTTCCTGCTCGACGTCGGGCTCGACTACCTGTCCCTGGACCGTGCCGCCGGCACGCTGGCCGGGGGGGAGGCGCAGCGGATCAGGCTCGCCACCCAGATCGGTTCGGGGCTGGTCGGGGTCCTCTACGTCCTGGACGAGCCGTCGATCGGCCTGCACCAGCGGGACAACCGCCGCCTCATCCAGACGCTGGTCCGGCTGCGCGACCTCGGTAACACCCTGATCGTCGTCGAACACGACGAGGACACGATCCGCGCCGCCGACTGGGTGGTGGACATCGGGCCGGGGGCTGGTGAGCACGGCGGCAAGGTCGTCGTGTCCGGCTCGGTGGAGGCGTTGCTCCATGCGGAGTCCTCGATCACCGGGGCGTACCTGTCGCGCCGCCGCGAGATACCGGTGCCCGACATCCGGCGGCAGCCGACCGCGGGCCGCGCGCTGACCGTCCACGCGGCCCGTGAGCACAACCTGCGGGATGTGACGGTGTCGTTCCCCCTCGGCTGTTTCGTGGCCGTCACGGGCGTCTCCGGCTCGGGGAAGTCCACCCTCGTCAACGACATCCTGGCCGCGGTACTGGCGAACACGCTCAACGGCGCTCGGGAAGTACCGGGACGGCATCGCGGTGTCACCGGCATTGATCATCTTGATAAGGTCGTCAGGGTTGACCAGTCCCCGATCGGCCGGACCCCGCGGTCGAACCCCGCCACCTACACCGGCGTTTTCGACCACGTTCGCCGCCTGTTCGCCGAGACCACCGAGGCCAAGGTCCGTGGCTACCTTCCTGGACGATTCTCGTTCAACGTCAAGGGCGGCCGCTGTGAGGCCTGCGCCGGGGACGGCACCATCAAGATCGAGATGAACTTCCTGCCGGACGTGTACGTGCCGTGCGAGGTCTGCCACGGTGCTCGGTACAACCGGGAGACGCTGGAGGTCCACTACAAGAACCGGAGCATCGCCGAGGTCCTCGATATGCCGATCGAGGAGGCCGCGGAGTTCTTCGCGGCCGTTCCCGCGATCGCCCGGCATCTGCGCACCCTCAACGACGTCGGTCTCGGCTACGTCAGGCTCGGCCAGTCAGCACCGACGCTGTCCGGCGGGGAGGCACAACGGGTCAAACTCGCCGCCGAGCTCCAGCGGCGCTCCACCGGCCGCACCGCCTACGTGCTGGACGAGCCCACGACCGGGCTGCACTTCGAGGACATCCGTAAACTGCTGGGTGTTCTCGGCCGCCTTGTGGACACTGGCAACACGGTCATCGTCATCGAGCACAACCTGGACGTCATCAAGACGGCGGACTGGGTCATCGACATGGGTCCGGAGGGCGGGACCGGTGGCGGACGGGTCATCGCCGAAGGACCGCCGGAGGTGGTCGCCGCGGTCGAGAGCAGCCATACTGGGCTGTTCCTCCGGGAGATCCTCGGGCCACGGGCCGGCTTCGGGTCGGCGGCCGGGCCGGCGTCAGCCGCGTCCTGACCGCCGGGGCTCCTGTCACGCCGCGGGACAACGGGACGTCCGCACGGCCCCAGGCCGG
>NZ_CAKJTR010000037.1:13978-23331 GCF_917627355.1 Protofrankia sp. Cj3
GGCGGGAGCGGGTACGTGGAGGTCAGGTACGTAGAAGATCGGCCAGAACGGCGTCGAGTTCCTCGGCAGAACGTTCCGCGCCGCGGGGAACCACCTGTTCGGTCGCGTCGAGGAACGCCCGCGCGGCCTCGATGTCCAGCCGGACGACGGAGTGGAGTTCACGAGATGTCAGATCGAGCCGCACACAGCCGCGGTCCGGTTCCGGGGTGATCCGCACGTCACCGCCGCCGGTGGGGATGTCCAGACCGGCGCGTAGCGCGTCTCGCAGCACCACCCAGGTACCTCGCGGCAGCGCCGGATGATCGGGCCGGGAGATGAGCTCCAACGTCACGGCAAGCGGGTCGGCCCGTCGCCAGCTCACCTGCAGCACGGTCAGCCGCCCGCGGGAAGGTGCGTCATTGACGACCAACTCGGTGGTCACATCGTCCACCTGCATCCGTCGTGCCTCCTTCGTCATCCAGCGACGCTGTGCACCGCGGTATCGAGGGTGACAGCCGGTCAGGCAAGATGCCACCCGGGACACGTTAAGGGACTTGTTCGGGACCAGCCTGGACAAGGTCGACGCCAGCCTCAGGAGGCCCTCTCCGGGGATGGTGGCACGCAGGTGCCGCGGGATCAGCGCCTGTCGGACCGGTCGTCGTGGCCATCGTGGCCATCGGACGGCGAGCGCCTGACGGGCCATGGTTTGCACACCGCTCATGGTCTCCGAGCATGGACCCTGGCATCGCCGGCCGCCCCGCGCCATGACGGGTGTCCCGTCAGCTGTGAGATATGCCCAGCCATGGTCGTCACGGGGCTTTGTTCCGCCCCGGGTCATGGCCGCCCTTCAAGAGCAGGTGCCCAGCGTGATGAAATGGTTACGTGGAGGCGTTGTTCAATGGCTGTCCGGCGCGCCGTAGGCTCGGTTCATGGCTGATCCGGCGTCCTACCGTCCCGCGCCGGGATCGGTTCCGGCGACACCGGGGGTGTACCGGTTCTCCGACGAGCACGGCCGCGTGGTGTACGTGGGCAAAGCGAAGAACCTTCGCGCCAGGTTGTCAACCTACTTCACCGATATACACAACCTCCACCCCCGTACTCAGCACATGGTGACGACCGCGAGTGCGGTCGACTGGACGGTGGTGTCGACGGAGGTCGAAGCGCTTCAGCTCGAGTACACCTGGATCAAGGAGTTCGATCCTCGCTTCAATGTTCGCTACCGGGACGACAAGAGCTACCCGAGCCTCGCGGTGACGCTGCACGAGGAGTTCCCCCGGTTGCAGGTCATGCGCGGTCCCAAGCGCGCCGGCGTCCGTTACTTCGGTCCGTACCCCCACGCGTGGGCCATCCGGGAGACCCTGGATCTCCTGCTGCGTGTCTTCCCGGCCCGTACGTGCGGTGCGGGCGTGTTCAAGCGCGCGGGCCAGATGGGCCGCCCCTGCCTGCTCGGCTACATCGGCCGCTGCTCGGCACCGTGTGTGGGCCGGGTCGACGAGGCCGAGCACCGTCGCATCGTCGAGAATTTCTGCGACTTCATGTCCGGGCGGACCGACCGGTACATCCGCACGCTCGAACGCGAGATGGCGCAGGCCGCGGCGGAGCAGCGGTACGAAAGCGCCGCGCGGCTGCGGGACGACATCGGCGCCCTGCGCCAGGCCATGGAAAAACAGGCCGTGGTGCTGCCTGACGGCACCGACGCCGACGTCATCGCGTTCGCCCAGGACGATCTTGAAGCCGCCGTCCAGGTCTTCTACGTGCGTGACGGCCGGGTCCGCGGCCAGCGCGGCTGGGTGGTCGACAAGCTCGAGGAGCTGACCACGGGGGAGCTGGTCGAGCAGTTCCTCGCCCAGGAGTACCTGTCACAGGCCGCCCCCGCGGCCACTACCCCGACCGGCTCGGCCCCGACCGGCGGGCTCGCCTGTCCCGGCGCCGCCAACGAGATCCCGCGAGAGGTGCTCGTCCCGGTGCTCCCGCCGGACGCGGCTGCCGTGGCCGCGCTGCTCAGTGCCGCCCGCGGCAGCCAGGTCGACCTGCGGGTTCCTCGCCGTGGGAACAAGCGGACCCTGCTGGAGACCGTCGAGCGCAACGCGGCCCAGGCCTTCACCCTGCATCGCACGAAACGGGCCGGTGATCTGTCCGCGCGCAGCCGGGCGCTGTCGGACATCCAGGACGCGCTCGGCCTGGCCGAGCCGCCGCTGCGGATCGAGTCGTTCGACATCTCCAACCTGCGGGGCAGCAACGTCGTCGCGAGCATGGTCGTCTTCGAGGACGGGCTGCCCCGCAAGTCGGAGTACCGGCGGTTCGCCATCCGCGGGGTGGACGGGCAAGACGACGTCGCGAGCATGTACGAGACGATCAGCCGGCGGTTCAGCCGCTACCTTGCCGAGCAGGCGCGCACCGGGGACGTCGCCGGGCTGGCGAGCCCGTCCAGCACCCCGCCGGAGCCGGTCACGGACCAGCCACGGCGTTTTGCCTACCCGCCCAGCCTGGTCGTTGTCGACGGCGGCCCCCCGCAGGTCGCCGCGGCCCGCCGAGCCCTGGACACGCTCGGTATCGACAGCGGCCCCGGCGGCATCGCCCTGTGCGGGCTCGCCAAGCGGCTGGAGGAGGTGTGGCTGCCGGCTGAGGATGATCCGGTTATTCTGCCCCGCACCAGCGAGGCGTTGTACCTGTTGCAACGGATCCGGGACGAGGCGCACCGGTTCGCGATCACCTATCATCGCCAGAAGCGCTCCCAGGCCATGGTTCATTCGCTGCTCGACGACGTGCCGGGGCTCGGCGAGACACGCCGCAAAGCGCTGCTGGCGACGTTCGGCTCGCTCGCTCGGATACGCCGGGCAACGGTCGACCAGATCGCCGAGGTTCCGGGCATCGGCCGGCGGACAGCCCAGGCCGTGGTGGACGCGCTGGCCGCGGCCGGACCGGGAACCGTGGCGGCCGCCGCACCCGCGGTCGACCCGTACACGGGGGAAATTCTTGGGACTGACGGAACCGCGCCGGTGCCCCCGCCCGCGGTGTCCGCGCCCGAATCGGGGCCATCGGGAGCCGCCGCGGCCGGCACCACCACCGCTGGACCCGGTTCCGATACCACGTCAACCTGGGGTGTTCCCACATGACCTCCGCCGTGCCGCTTGACCTCGCCATCATCACCGGGCTGTCCGGAGCGGGCCGCAGCACCGCGGCCAAGTGCCTGGAGGATCTCGGCTGGTTCGTTGTTGACAACCTCCCCCCGGCGTTGCTGGCCACCATGACCGAACTCGGGCTGCGGTCACAGGGCGCGGTCAATCGCATCGCCGTGGTCGTGGACGTCCGCGGCCGGGCGTTCTTCTCCGACCTGCGCGCGACGCTGGACGCGCTCGAGGCCCGTGGCATGCATCCGCAGGTGCTCTTTCTGGAAGCCGCGGACGAGACGCTGGTCCGCAGGTTCGACCACGTCCGCCGGCCGCATCCGCTCCAGGGCGACGGGCGGGTGGTCGACGGCATCAGCCGTGAGCGCGCGCTGCTGGCGGAGCTGCGCGGCGAGTCGGACCTGGTCCTGGACACCACCGATCTCAACGTCCACGAGTTGCGGGCCAAGATTGACACCGCGTTCGGCCAGCCGAGCGGGAACCGCCTGAACGCGACGGTGGTCTCCTTCGGCTACAAGTACGGTCTGCCGCTGGACGCCGACCTGGTGGCCGACTGCCGGTTCCTGCCGAATCCGCACTGGGTGGAGGCACTGCGACCGTTCACCGGCCGTGATCCAGATGTTCGTGACTACGTTCTCGCCCAGCCAGGGGCAGCGGAGTTCATCGACCAGTACGCGGCGTTGCTGCGGCTGGTGGGGGAGGGGTACGTGCGGGAAGGTAAGCGTTATCTGACACTCGCGGTCGGGTGCACCGGTGGCAAGCACCGCAGTGTGGCCCTGGCCGAACAGCTCGCCGCGCGGCTCGCGGGCGACGGCGTCGGCGTCCGGGTCGTCCATCGTGATCTGGGGCGAGAGTGACGGGTACCGGTCCCGCGGTGGTGGCTTTCGGCGGTGGCCACGGTTTGGCCGCGTCCCTGCGGGCGTTGCGGCGCATCACCGAGCATCTCACCGCTGTCGTGACAGTAGGTGACGACGGTGGATCGTCGGGACGGCTCCGGAACGAGCTGGGAGCGCTGCCCATGGGTGATCTGCGCATGGCGCTGGCCGCGCTCGCCGGTGCCGACACCTGGTCGGCCACCTGGGCGGAGCTGTTCCAGCACCGGTTCGGTGGTCGCGGCCCGCTCGCCGGTCACGCTGTCGGTAATCTGGTGCTGACGGCGCTCGCCGAACGCCAGGGCTCCGCGGTGGCCGCGCTCGACCTTGCGGCCAGGCTGTTGGGGGCCGCCGGGCGGGTGCTGCCGCTGTCGGACGCGGGCATCGACATCGTCGCCGAGGTGGCCGGACTCGACCCGGTTCAGCCGGCCGCCGTCGTCGAGGTCCACGGCCAGGCGGAGGTGGCTACCACCGCCGGGCGGGTCCGGAGCCTGCGTCTCCAGCCCGCGACGCCCCCGGCGTGCCCACCGGCGCTGGACGCCGTCGAGCGGGCCGAGTGGGTGGTGTTCGGCCCGGGTTCGCTCTACACCAGCGTGCTGCCTCATCTGCTGGTGCCCGAGATGACCGAGCGCCTGCTCGGGTCGCCGGCTCGCCGCGTCGTGGTCCTGAACCTGGTGCCGCAGCCCGGTGAGACCGCCGGTTATCCGCCCGAGGCGCATCTGCGGGTCATCGGGAAGCATGCGCCGGGCCTCCTGTTCGATGTCGTGATCGCGGACCGTGACGCGGTCGGTGAGCCGGGTGCGCTCGCCCGTGCCGCGGCCGATCTGGGAGCGCGGTTGCACCTCGTACCGGTCGCCTACCCCGGTGAGCCGCGCCATGACCCGCGACGGCTGGCCGCCGCGTTCAAGGCGGTGTTCGCCGGCATGACCGGGGCCGGCTCCGGCGCCCGGCCAGGTCCGGCCGCGGCCGCGGCCGACAAGCTGGTTTCAGACGATGCGGTGCGCGGCGATCCCGCGGCCACCGTCTCCGCTCGTGAAGGTGAGGAATGATTCGTGTGGCCGCAATGACCGCCACCGTCAAGGACGAGCTCAGCCGGTTGCGGGTGGCGAAGCCATGTTGTCGCAGAGCGGAGATGGCCGCGTTGTTGCGCTTCGGTGGCGGGCTGCACATCGTGCGTGGCCGCATCGTCGTCGAGGCCGAACTCGACGCGGGTGCCACCGCCCGCAGGCTGCGCCGCGAGATCGCGGAGGTGTTCGGCTTCCCGTCGGGCATCGCGGTGCTCGCCGCGGGTGGGCTGCGCCGTTCGGCGCGCTACATCGTCCGGGTGGAACGTGACGGTGAGCAGCTGGCGCGGTCGACCGGGCTGCTTGACCAGCGAGGCCGACCGGTGCGGGGATTGCCGCCGCAGGTGGTGACGGGCGCGTCCTGCGACGCCGCGGCTGCGTGGCGCGGGGCGTTCCTGGCCCACGGTTCGCTGACCGAGCCGGGCCGCTCCTGCTCCTTGGAGATCACGTCGCCGGGGCCGGAGGCCGCGCTCGCGCTGGTCGGCGCGGCCCGCCGGCTCGGTGTCGCGGCCAAGAGCCGGGATGTGCGCGGGGTTGACCGGGTGGTGATCCGGGACGGTGACGCGATCAGCGTGCTGCTGACAAAAATCGGCGCGCATGACAGCCTGCTCACCTGGGAGGACCGGCGGATGCGCCGGGAGGTGCGGGCAACCGCGAACCGGCTGGCGAACTTCGACGATGCCAACCTTCGCCGTTCCGCGCGCGCGGCGGTTGCGGCCGGTGCCCGGGTCCAGGCCGCGTTGAGGATTCTGGGCGACGACGCGCCGGGGCATCTGCTCGCCGCCGGACGGCTGCGCCTGGAGCACGCCCAGGCCTCCCTGGAGGAGCTGGGCGCGCTCGCGGACCCGCCGCTGACCAAGGACGCGGTCGCCGGCCGGATCCGGCGGCTGCTTGCGCTGGCCGATAAGCGGGCGCACGCGCTCGGGCTGCCAAACACCGAGGCGAGTGTCTCGCCGGATCTCCTCGAGAACGCCTGACCGTTCCCACGTTTAGCGGATCCGGCAATAGGAGTGTCCGGCTCGCGCCGCCCGGTCGGCGCCTCGCGTCATCGCTCCCCGTCCATCGCTGTGCGATGCACGGGTACCCCGGCTCGTCGGTCGACGCCCCACACAGGGCGCCTCCCTCCGCCGCCGCGCGATCCATCCACCCGGACGCCGCTCCCTGATCGAACGTCCTATTGCCGGAGCCTCTTATTACTATCAGTTAGATGACATATCCGGTGCGCCGCCACACTTCAGGAGCCTCGCACGCGGCGACTGATCTTCTGGTATATCCTTAGCAATACTAAGTAAATAGGATATTACTGGTCCCGGGCCCAGCGAGCCGGGTAGTTCCTGGAGTGAACGCCAGGATGGTCCGCGAGGAAACGCGGCGAGGAGGAGATATGGACAGTTTCGGCAGCACGGGTCATCTCAAGGTAGGCGACCGCAGGTACACAATCCGTCGGCTGGACGCGGTTCCCGGAGCTGACCGGTTGCCCTACAGCCTGCGCGTCCTGCTGGAGAACCTGCTGCGCACCGAGGACGGCGCCAACATCACCGCCGGCCACGTCCGCGCGCTCGCGTCCTGGGACCCGGCCGCCGCGCCGAGCCAGGAGATCCAGTTCACGCCGGCCCGCGTGATCATGCAGGATTTCACCGGTGTCCCGTGCGTGGTCGACCTCGCCGCGATGCGCGAGGCCATGGCGGCGCTCGGCGGCGACCCGACAAAGATCAACCCGCTTGCGCCAGCGGAACTGGTGATCGATCATTCGATCATCGCTGACGTCTTTGGCCAGCCGGACGCCTTCGCGCGCAACACCGAGCTGGAGTTCAGCCGTAACCGTGAGCGCTACCAGTTCCTGCGGTGGGGCCAGGCCGCCTTCGACAACTTCACGGTCGTCCCCCCGAACACCGGGATCGTCCACCAGGTCAACCTGGAGCACCTCGCCCGCGTTGTCTTCACCAAGGACACCGCCGACGGGACACTCGCCTACCCCGACACGCTGGTCGGCACGGACAGCCACACCACCATGATCAATGGCCTGGGGGTGCTCGGCTGGGGCGTCGGCGGCATCGAGGCGGAAGCCGCCATGCTCGGCCAGCCGGTCAGCATGCTCATCCCGACGGTGGTCGGATTCAAGCTCACCGGAGAACTGGCAGCCGGGACCACCGCTACCGACCTCGTTCTCACGATCACCGAGATGCTGCGCAAGCACGGTGTGGTGGGCCGTTTCGTCGAGTTCTACGGCGAGGGCGTGGGCAACGTCCCGTTGGCCAACCGGGCCACGATCGGCAACATGAGCCCCGAGTACGGCTCGACCTGCGCGATCTTCCCGGTGGACGCGGAGACCCTGGCCTACCTGCGGCTGACCGGTCGGCCCAAAGAGCAGATCGACCTCGTCGAGGCCTACACCAAGGAGCAGGGCCTCTGGCACGACCCGAGTCGCGAGCCGGTCTACACGACCACCCTCACCCTCGACCTGTCCACGATCGAGCCCTCGCTGGCCGGCCCCAAGCGCCCGCAGGACCGAGTGCCGCTGCGCACCGCCAAGGCCGCGTTCCGCACCGCGCTCGCCGACTATGCCGGTCCGGCAAAGGCAGCTGCGGGTACTTCCAGTGATCTCGGCGGACGCCCGTCCAACCCGACCCCGGTGACTCTCGCGGACGGCACCAGCTTCTCCCTGGACCACGGTGCGGTCGCCATCGCGGCCATCACCTCGTGCACGAACACATCCAACCCGCAGGTGATGGTGGGGGCGGCGATCCTCGCCCGCAACGCCGTCGACCGTGGCCTGACCCGGAAGCCCTGGGTGAAGACCACCCTGGCACCGGGCTCCAAGGTCGTCATGGACTACTACGAGCGCGCCGGGCTCACGTCCTACCTGGACAAGCTCGGCTTCAACCTGGTCGGCTACGGGTGCACCACCTGCATCGGCAACTCCGGGCCGCTACCGGAGGAGATCAGCCAGGGGGTGGCCGCCGGTGACCTGGCGGTGGTCAGCGTGCTGTCCGGCAACCGCAACTTCGAGGGCCGGATCAACCCGGACGTCAAGATGAACTACCTGGCGTCCCCGCCGCTCGTCGTCGCCTACGCCCTTGCCGGCACGATGGACATCGACCTGCTCAACGACCCGCTGGGCACCGACACCGCGGGCAGCCCGGTCTACCTGCGTGACATCTGGCCGAGCGAGGTCGAGGTGGCCGCCGTGGTCAGCGACGCGATCCGCTCGGAGATGTTCACCGAGGACTACGGCGACCTCAGCGGTGACGAACGGTGGCAGTCCCTGCCGACCGGTGACGGCGGCACGGTGTCCCAGACCTTCAGCTGGGCACCTGACTCGACCTACGTCCGCCATCCTCCGTATTTCGAGGGGATGCCGGCGAAGCCGACGCCACGCCCGGACATCGTCGACGCCCGGGTGCTGGCGCTGCTCGGCGACTCGGTGACCACCGACCACATCTCGCCCGCCGGATCCATCAAGCCCGACTCGCCGGCGGGCCGGTACCTCGTCGAGCACGGGGTGGACCCGAAGGACTTCAACTCCTACGGCTCCCGACGCGGTAACCACGAGGTGATGATCCGTGGGACGTTCGCCAACATCCGGCTGCGTAACAGGCTCGCCCCCGGCACCGAGGGCGGCGTCACCCGCCACCTGCCCGACGGCGAGCAGCTGGCGATCTACGACGCGGCGCAGCGGTACGCGGCCGACGGGGTGCCGCTGGTGGTACTCGCGGGCAAAGAGTACGGCTCGGGCTCGTCACGTGACTGGGCGGCCAAGGGCACCTCGCTGCTCGGCGTCCGCGCGGTGATCGCCGAGTCGTACGAACGCATCCACCGATCCAACCTCATCGGGATGGGCGTCCTGCCGTTGCAGTTCCCGCCCGGGGAGTCCGCCGCCTCGCTCGGCCTGACCGGAGAGGAGATCTTCACCATCCGCGGGCTCGCCCAGGTCGACGAGCAGACCGCGACCCTGGTCGTGCGGGCCGGCGACAAGCGGTTCGACGCGATCGTCCGCATCGACACGCCGGGGGAGGCGGAGTACTACCGCAACGGCGGCATCCTGCCGTACGTGCTGCGTTCCCTGCTGTCCTGATACTTCCGGCGCAAACGGCAGGGATCACGGGCACGCGGCCGCCAGAGGCGTTTTCAGCGCGCAACCCGGAAGATCCCCGTTCTCTGCCGCCGGCATGTCATACGAGCGCTCGGCAATAGGGGTGTGGGTCAAGGAGCGGGGCTGGGGTGCGTGCATCGCGAGGCGGCGGAGGGAGCCACCCTGGTGTTGGGTGGCGACCGACGACAACGCGGCGAGGTGCGTGCCCCAGCCCCGC
>NZ_CAKJTR010000037.1:23478-37372 GCF_917627355.1 Protofrankia sp. Cj3
GACGCCGCGTCCCCTATTGCCGAGCGCTCGAAGAGCGCTCGGCGGCAGGGGCGGGTACCACCGGAATTATGTACCCACCGGGGGTATGTCGCGGGGAAACTGAAGGTCACGTGCCGGCCGCCGGCCGGTACGTGACCGCAACCCAATGACTGCACCAGGCCACCGGTTGAATATTGCCAACTGTTGGGTTTGGGGGCATTGCCTGCCCGTACGAGCCACCCGATATCTTTTGGAGCTGACACCTTCGTTTCCTCAATAAAGATCAATATTTTCTCTCGAACACACGCGTCGGACCGAAACGCCCAGTCCTGCCCCGGCCCGATGTCCCCTCCGAGCAGCCAGGGGCAGGAGCGAGATCTCGCAGCCCTGATGGTCACCGACCGGGCTCTCCTCCTTGGTCGGTGCCTTGAGGCGTGCCAGCGGCACCGGTCCGCGGCATGTCGACGTTCTGCCTCGCGGGCGTTCGGGAAGGACGCGCGTTGCTTCCACGTGGCGTGACCCGGCTCCCCGCGGACGGCGAGCAGGCCGGTCGCGGTCGCCACCGTGACCAGGCGCCCATGAGTGCGGACGGCGACGAGCTCACCCCTTGGCGTGTCCGCCTCAGCCCACAGACCCGGCGAGTCGCCACGATCGCCGCGGTGACGACCGGAACCCTGGCCGCATCGACGGCCGGCTTCGCCGCGACGATGCCCGGCACGGGCGCCAGCGTGGCACTGGAGCCGGTGACCGCGGCAGCGGCCACCGTCGACAGCGCCGCGATGGTCGGTGGTGGCGCGCACGGAGCCACCCTCACCGCATCCACCACCGGTCTGGCCGGCAAGATCGGAAATCCAGATCCGACCTTCACCTCGGTGTCGATCGTCGCCGATCAGACAACTGTCGCGCCGAATGCTCCCGTCGTCTTCACCGTCCGCGCCATGGAGGTCGGGACGGGGCGTCCCGTCACCAACCAACGGGTCCGTATCGCGGTGGCAAACGGCCCGCAGTGGACCACCACCGCCCAGCTGCAGACCAACAGCACCGGAACCGCGACGATCAGTACGCGCCTGCTGTCGACCACGACCCTCACCGCGGTCTTCGACGGTACGAACGTCCTGCGTCCCTCCCTGGCCGGTGCGACCACAGTGACTGTGCGCAGCCCCACCGGCCCGGCCGGCGCCCTCGGAGGCCTGGCGGCCGGGGGTGCGGCCACGGCTGTCCCAGGCAGCTCCATCGGGGCGAAAGCGGTCTACCTCGCGTCGTTGCAACGGGGCAAGCCGTATGTGTATGGGGCGGAGGGGCCCTACGCGTTTGACTGCTCCGGCCTGGTGCAGTACGTGTTCAAACAGCTCGGGCGCTCTCTGCCGCGTACCGCCCAGCAGCAGTTCGCCGCCTCGCTGCGGGTGCCGCAGGCCGGCAAGCAGCCCGGCGACCTGATTTTTTTCGGGAGCCCGAGCAACATCACCCATGTCGCGATCTACGCCGGTAACGGGTACGTGTGGAGCGCCCCGGAGACCGGACGGACCGTCTCACTGGTGCCAATCTGGACCTCGACGTACTACGTTGGCCGGGTGATGTGATGGTTGACGGGCGGTCCGGGTGATGGGCGCGAGCCGGCCGCCGGGCCCGGCGGCCCGTGGGCGAGGGCGGCGCCGCTGACGATGCCGTACGGTGGCTGTGCACCGTGGCGGCGGCCTCGTCAGGCTCCACGCGGGCGCAGCTGGGTGCGAAAGGGTGTCGAGGGTGACCACGGCGATCCATCCGTCCGACCGGGTGCTGACCATCCCGAACCTGCTCTCCGCGCTGCGGCTGGCTGGGGTCGGTGTCTTTCTGTGGCTGGCGTTGGGCCCCAAGGCTGACGGTGCGGCGCTCGCCGTGCTCGCCTTCGCCGGCGTGAGCGACTACCTCGACGGCAAGCTTGCCCGGGCGCTCTCGCAAACCAGTCGGCTCGGGATTGTGCTCGACCCGCTGGCGGACCGTCTCTACATCCTGGCGACGATCATTGCGCTGACGCTGCGCGACATCGTTCCCTGGTGGTTCGCGGCGCTGCTCGTCGGCAGGGACATTATGATCATGGGGGTCGTGCCGGTGCTGCGGCGGCTCGGCTACGGCCCCACGCTGCCCGTGCACTATCTGGGCAAGGCCGCGACGTTCAACCTGCTCTATGCCTTCCCGCTGTTGTTGCTGTCAGCGGGTGACACCTGGCTTGCCACTGTTGCGCGTCCGCTCGGGTGGGCGTTCGCTGGCTGGGGCGCCGCTCTGTACTGGTGG
Organism: Protofrankia sp. Cj3; assembly: GCF_917627355.1. Taxonomy (NCBI): domain Bacteria; kingdom Bacillati; phylum Actinomycetota; class Actinomycetes; order Frankiales; family Frankiaceae; genus Protofrankia; species Protofrankia sp. Cj3. The sequence continues at coordinate 25,729 of NZ_CAKJTR010000037.1, forward strand.
TCCGGAATCCTCTACTGGGTGCAGGTGCGCCAGCTCGCGCGGGCGGGGAACGGCAGCGAGCCCTCGGCAGCGCCCGGGACGCACCCCGGCGAGGCTGGCCGGGCGGATGCGGAGGTGGGCCGGTGAGAGCTGTCGTGATGGCGGGCGGTGAGGGGAGGCGCCTGCGCCCGATGACCGCCAACCAGCCCAAGCCGCTCCTCCCCGTCGTCAACCGCCCGATCATGGAACATGCGCTGCGGTTGCTCAAGCACCACGGTTTCGATGAGACCGTGGTGACGGTGCAGTTCCTCGCGGCGCACGTCCGGACGTACTTCGGCGACGGCGACGAGCTGGGGATGCACCTGTCCTACGCGACCGAGACCACGCCGTTGGGGACCGCCGGGAGCGTCCGCAACGCGCAGGACGCCCTGCGTGACGACCGGTTCCTGGTGATCAGCGGCGATGCGCTCACCGACATCGACCTGACCGCGCTGGTTGCCTACCACCGCAAGCAGGGCGCGCTGGTCACGGTCGCGCTCAAGTCCGTTCCCAATCCCCTGGAGTTCGGGATCGTCATCACCGACGACGACGGGCGGATCGTCCGGTTCCTGGAGAAGCCCACCTGGGGACAGGTCTTCTCCGACACGGTCAACACCGGCATCTACGTGATGGAACCGGAGGTTCTCGACCACGTCCCGCCCGGGGAGCCGGTGGACTGGTCGGGAGATGTCTTCCCGAAGCTCCTCACCGCTGGCGCGCCCCTGTTCGGCTACGCGCTCGACGGCTACTGGGAGGACGTCGGTACCATTCCCAGCTTCCTGCGGGTCCAGGCTGATGTGCTCAACGGCCAGGTGGACGTGGAGATCGGCGGCTTCGAGGTCTCGCCGGGGGTGTGGGTCGGCCGGGACGCCGACGTCCACCCGGAGGCGGTTCTGTCGGGCCCGCTGGTGATCGGCGACTACACGAAGGTCGAGGCCGGTGCCGAGCTGCGTGAGTTCACCGTCATCGGCAGCAACGTGGTGGTCAAACAGGGCGCCTTCCTGCACCGGGCGGTCGTCCAGGACAACGCCCTGATCGGGCCGCAGGCCAACCTGCGGGGCTGTGTGATCGGCAAGAGCACCGACGTGCTGCGGGCCGCGCGGGTCGAAGAGGGCGCCGTGATCGGTGACGAGTGCGTGATCGAAGAGGAGGCGTTCGTCTCCAACGACGTCATGGTGTACCCGTTCAAGACCATCGAGGCTGGCGCTGTGGTCAACACCAGCGTCATCTGGGAGTCCCGCGGGCAGCGCTCGCTGTTCGGCCCACGGGGGGTATCGGGGCTGATCAATGTCGAGATCACACCCGAACTGGCCGTCCGCCTCGCCAGCGCCTATGCCACGACCCTGCGTAAAGGATCAACAGTCACCACGGTCCGGGACAGCTCCCGGGCGGCCAGGGCACTCAAGCGAGCGGTGATCAGCGCGCTTACCGCGAGCGCGATGGACGTACGGGACCTGGAGGTCGCGCCGATGCCGGTGGCCCGCTTCGACGTCCGCACCTCCGACGCGGCCGGCGGCGTCATGGTACGCACGACGCCGGGGGACGCCGAACGGGTCGACATCAGCTTCATGGATGCCGAGGGCGCTGATCTCTCACTCGGCGCACAGCGCACACTCGACCGGGTCGTCAGCCGCCAGGAGTTCCGGCGGGCCTTTCCCAGCGAGATCGGGGAGCTGCGCTTCCCCGCCCGGACCGCCGACATCTACACCCGTGACCTGCTGGACCAGGTGGACATCTCGGGTCTGGCCGAAGGCAACCTGAAAATCGTGATCGACCCTGCCGGGGGAGCGACCTCGTTGGTGCTGCCCACCCTGTTGGGACGGCTCGGGGTGGATGTCCTCACCGTCAACGGCCGATTGGACGAGACCGTCCCGGCCCAGACGCCGGCCGATCGCCGCCGCGCGCTGGACCGTCTCGGCGCGCTCGTCGCCAGCTCGCGGGCTGCCTTCGGCGTCCGCTTCGACAACGCCGGTGACCGCATCACGATCGTGGACGAACGCGGCGACCTGATCGACGACGAGCGGGCGCTGCTGGTATTTCTTGATCTTGTCGCGGCGGAGAACCGGGGAGCCGAGGTGGCGCTGCCGGTCACCGCCACTCGGGTCGCGGATCAGGTGACCCGCTTCCATGGGCTGACGGTGCGGCGTACGTCGCTGTCAGCGGCCGACCTCACCCGGGCCGCCTCCGCGGCGAACGTCGTGTTCGCCGCGGACGGCCGCGGGGGGTTCGTGGTGCCCGAGTTCACCCCCGCGATCGACGGCCTGGCCGCGTTCGTCAGGCTGGCGGCTCTGGTCGCCCGGACCCGGCTGACCCTGAGCGCCATCGACGCGCGCATACCGGCGGTGTCGGTACTGCGCAGATCCGTGCCGACGCCGTGGGCGGCCAAGGGCATGGTGATGCGGCGAGTGGTGGAGGCGGTCGACTCCGACAGCGGATGCACGATCGACACCACCGACGGCGTCCGGGTGATCCTGGCGGATGGCTCGTGGGTACTGGTGCTCCCCGACCCGGCTGAAGCTGTCACCCATCTGTGGGCCGAGGGCCCCGACGCCACCACGGCAGAACAGCTCCTGGACTACTGGAGCGCCTTGTTCGCGGCCGGTGATCTCACCGACGATGATCGTTCACAGCGGGCGGTCGGTGCCGAGGGCTGACGCGGCCGGCGCTCGCCCCGCCGGTCCGCTGCCCCGCCGGGTGGAAGAAGAGCGGAAGAGTGGAACAATGGCCACGGCTCCAGCGCGCCGCGATGACCTTCCCAGGGCTGCCGGAAGCCGCGTCCGACGCTGTGGACCGACAGCGGAACCGACAACTGGGAGGCGATACCCGGTGTACCCGGAGGACCTGAAATACACCACGGAGCACGAATGGATCCGGGTGAGCAGCGACATCGCGCGGGTGGGTATCACCTCGTTCGCGCAGGATGCGCTCGGGGACATCGTGTTCGTGACACTGCCGGCGGTGGGCGACCGGGTGCGGGCGGGTGAGCCGTTCGGCGAAGTGGAGTCCACCAAGAGCGTCTCTGACGTCTACGCTCCGGTCTCCGGCGAGGTGATCGCTCGTAACGAAGTGCTCGACAGCACCCCTGAGCTGGTCAACTCCGATCCTTATGGTGAAGGATGGCTCGTCGAGGTGGCGGTCGACGATGCCGGGGCGACCGCGGCCTTGCTCGACGCCGTCGCCTACGCCCAGCATGTGCAGGGAACCTGAGAGCGCCCGGCAGCAACAGAAAGGATCTGCCCGTGTAGCCTACCGGTCAGATCAACGTTATGCGGGCGTAACCAGCCCCCTCTCTTTTCGCGGTAGTGGACCCGATGCACTAGCCTCATTGTGCGCCGGGAGGGCGGTGCGAGGCCGGGATGTCACGGTCCGTGCCATCCCCTCCGGCTTCGGGGACGTCCGCGTGGCGGGTGGGTGTCTCCGAGGAGGAAACAAATCTTTCGCCACCCCAGGAAGGTGGCCCGAGCGGCCGACCCAACCGCGCCCGCGGTGGTCCGGCAGGAAGCAGACGCGACCGTGTTCTGCACGAGGTGCGGACAGCAGAACCCGACCGATGCGCTGTACTGCGCGCGGTGCGGGTCGCCACTGGTACGTCCAGGTGAACCCGTCGCGCCGGAACGACCTGCCGAGCAGACTTCCACGCTCAACCTTGCCGCCGCCTTGTCGGGTATCGAGGGTGATCACGTCGATGAGTCGACCGAACGGGACGCCGTCGCCGCCGTTGACGCGCTGCCGCCGGGCTCCGGTTTGCTCGTGGTCAAGCGGGGTCCCAACGCGGGCAGCCGCTTCCTGTTGGACGCCGATCTGACAACGGCGGGCCGGCATCCGGAAAGTGACATCTTCCTCGATGATGTGACCGTGTCCCGCCGTCACGCCGAGTTCCATCGGTCTCCGTACACGAAGGGCTTCGCCGTGCGTGACGTCGGCAGCCTCAACGGCACCTACCTCAACCGGGAGCGGATCGACTCGGCCGAGCTGTCCAGCGGTGACGAGGTTCAGATCGGCAAGTTCCGGCTGGTGTTCCTGACTGGATCGATCATGGCGACGGGTGGCGGGGGGCACCAGTGAACCGGGGGTCCCATCGATGAACGCCGGTCAAGCCGCGACATCGCCCATGCCGATGCCCGCTCGGGCGTCGGCGGGTGGTTCCACCGCGAAAACGCTCAACATCGGCGAGGTGCTCGACCGGCTGCGGCTGGATTATCCCGACGTGACGCTGTCCAAGATTCGATATCTGGAGGCGGAAGGTCTTGTCGTGCCCGCTCGTACCACTGCGAACTATCGTAAGTACTCACCTGATGACGTTGTCCGGCTACGTTATGTACTCGGCGCGCAGCGGGAACGCTTCCTGCCGCTGCGAGTGATCAAAGAAGAGCTGGAGTCCCTCGACCGGGGTGAGCAGCCGTGTGAACGGCCTGGCCCCCGTGCGGTGCCACCACCCCCGCCCCGCGTCCTGGACATGATCGTCGAGGCCGGCGAGACGGTGCGGATGTCGCGGCGAGAGCTGCTCGCCGTCACCGGCGTCACCGACGACCAGCTCGTCGAACTCGAGCAGTACGGGCTGCTCGCCCCCCGTCCGGGCGGTAGCTACTTCGACGGGGACGCGCTGGCGGTCGCGCGCACGTTCGCCGCGCTGAGCGCCTTCGGGATCCAGGCACGTCATCTGCGCTCCTCACGGGTCGCGGCCGACCGGGAAGCCGGCCTGATCGAACAGGTGGCGGCACCCCTGCGAGGCCAGCGTGACCGTCTCTGTGGACACGCGCAGGACACCGTGGACGAGCTCGCGGGCCTGCTGGTCCGGCTGCACGCCGCGCTGCTGCGCTCGCGTCTGCGGGCCGGGCCGAGCGGATGAGGCTGGCCTGGCGTGTCCTGCGGGCAGGCGCGCGCGGGCCGATGCGCGGGCGGGCACCTATCGTGGGAACTGAGGCGGAAGACGTCCACAGTGACCGATCTTTCCGGAAGCACCAGGCACGCTGACGAACTCCAGCGACGGGGATAGTGTCACCCGGTGGGCATCTACAGTTTCCACTCAGATCATCCTGTCCTGCTCACCTGTGCGAGGAGGTAGATCGGTGCATCGGCTGGACATCGTCGGCGTTCGTGTCGAGCTTCCGTCGAAGCAGCCGATCGTCCTGTTGAAGGAAGTCGAAGGTGAGCGTTACCTGCCCATCTGGATTGGCGCGGTGGAAGCGACCGCCATCGCGTTCGCGCAGGAAGGCATCACGACCGCTCGTCCGATGACCCATGACCTTATGCGTGATGTGCTGCAGGCCCTGCAGACGGAACTCACGAGGGTAACGATCAACGATCTTCAGGACGGCGTGTTCTTCGCGACGCTCGTGTTCGGGAACGGTATCGAGGTCTCGGCCCGGCCGTCGGACGCCATCGCGCTGGCCATGCGCATGGGTGCGCCTGTCTACGGCGAGGAGTCGGTGCTTGCGGAAGCTGGCATCACCGTGCCTGAAGATCAGGAACAGGAGCAGGAGAGCGAGCTGGAGAAGTTCCGGGAGTTCCTGGACACGATCTCACCGGAGGACTTCAACACACCGGGTTCCTAAGAGCGCAGCCCGGCAGCGGGGCGTTCGATCAGGAAGCGGCGTCCGGGCGGATGGATCGCGAGCCAGACGCGCGTGGCGACGGCTTCGCGGGCCGTTGCGGCACGTGTGCGATCCTATCCTCACAGGGTTGGGATCGACGCGTTTTCGTACCGCCGCGGGACACGTCAATCCTGATCATTGATGCGGCCGTCACGGGCTCTTACCGTCGAGTCGAGGTTACGGGCACGCCCTCGGCGAGATCGTGAGCGGCGGTCGTGGAGCGGGGTGCCCGGTGGGTCCAGGAGCCGGTTGGACGGATGGCGACAGCGATGATCGGACGGCGATGATCGAGCAAGGTCAGCTCTTCCCGGACGATCTTCCCCAACCTCCTGGCGACGATGTCGGCTACCGGGGGCCCACCGCGTGCGCCGCCGCGGGGATCACCTATCGGCAGCTCGACTACTGGGCCCGTACCGGGCTTGTCCTGCCGAGCGTGCGCGGCGCCACGGGCTCGGGGAGCCAGCGGCTGTATTCCTTCCGGGATGTCCTGGTGCTGCGGGTCGTGCGCAAACTGCTGGAGGCGGGAGTCTCTCTGCAGAACATCCGCGCCGCCGTCGACTGCCTGCGTGTCCGCGGGATCGAGGATCTTGCCGAGGTCACCCTGGTCAGCGATGGGTCGACGGTGTACGAATGCATCTCCGACGATCAGGTCATCGACCTGGTCCAGGGAGGGCAGGGGGTCTTCGCGATCGCGGTCGGCCGGGCCCTGCGGGACATGCGCGGGCAGCTGTCCCAGCTGCCGACCGAGCGTCCCGAGCGCCCGGAACCGGCCGGGCCCCCGGCACACGCCGTGGTCGGTCATCCCGGGGACGAGCTGGCCGACCGGCGCGGCCGGCGGAGCTCGGCCTGAGCCGGTGGCCCGGCTGAACCGACGGCGGCCCGGGAGCGACGCACCCGCGAGTGGGGGCGATGTTCCTGGACCGGGCCCGCGGGGACGGGGAGCATGAGGCGATGACCTCGTCCGGTAGCGTCACATCGGCGCAAGCCCGTCCAGTCAGGGGAAAACCCCGCCTCCGTCGGATCTCGTCGCTAGGTTGGTTCTACCGGTAGGTCACTGGTCGGCAAAGACGTCGCACCACCATCGGCGTGCCATCAGCTTGATCGCGGGGAGGTCGCGGTGCCGGGCGCTCGGCGAGTGCGGACGCTGGTCACCGGCATCCAGGCATGCTTCGGCGAAGCCCTGAGCCTCGCCGACCAGCTGGAGGCGCTGGCGGACGAGGTCGAGTCGGTCCAACCGGACACGCATGCTACGGCGGCGGATACATCCGCTCTCGACCGGGCCCGCCGCTCCGATGGTGCCTGGCAGGCCGTGCCCGCGCCGGCTGAGCGGGTGCCGATCGCGATCAGTACCGCGGCCGTGATTGCCCGTGGGCAGGCGTCCGCGCTGGCTGGCGCGGACTGGTCGGCGCCGGTGTGGGCACCGATCCGCCCGGCCGGGACCGCCGGGCACCCGGCGCCGGGTGCGCCCGGCAAGCCCGGGTCCGCGCGCACGAGTGTGGACGAGCCCTACCGGCCTGGCCTGTGGCGGGTCGGCAAGGTGATCGTCCCGCCGTTGCTACCCGGCGGGGCCGCCGCCGAGGTCCCGCTTGCTGTCAGTTTGCTCGACGGCGCCAACCTGCGCATCGTGGTGGACCGCGACCACCGTGGCGAGGGGCTCGGTGTCGTGCGCGGCCTGCTCACCCGTGTTCTCGCGGCGGCGCCGGCAGGGTCGGTACGGGTCGTCGTCTACGACCCGTATGAGCTGGGCGCGGGGCTTGCGGGGTTCGCCGCGCTGCGGGCCGCCGGGGTCGTCAGCCCCACCATCACCACCCGGACCCGCCTGGAAGGCGTGCTCGCCGAGCTCTCCACGGACGTGGGACGCATCACGGTCGACCGGCTCGGTGGCCGCTTCGCCTCGCTGCGGGAACGGGAAGCCGCCGGTCTGCCCCGGGCCGAGCCCTGGCGGCTGCTGGTGTTGCTGGCCTGGCCGTCCCTGGCCGACGACGCGGCCCGGTCGTTGGCCGCGGTCGCCGCCCAGGGGCCCGCGTGCGGTGTGCACGTCATCGCGCTGGTGGAGGAGGGCGCCGCGGCAACCGCCGTCCGGCGGGGGCAGGACACCCTGGCGAACGCCGAGAGCCTGTGGCTGACCCACGGCACCGGGAGCCCTGCCGCCGCGGGCCCCCGCCAGGCTGGCCGCGACCAGCTGAGCTGGCGCTGCTCACTGTCGGGCACGTTTCCATGCGACCTGGATGAGCCGCCTCCCCCCAGCCTGGTGGCCGCGGTGGCCGAGGCCGTGGCCACCGCCGCGACCGACGAGGCTGTACGGCCGCTGAACGCACGCGCCCTGCTGCCCGAGACGCTGTGGAGTTTCGATGCCGCCGGCGGCCTGGCCGTTCCGGTGGCGTTCGGCCCGGACGGCCCGGTGACGTTGCGGTTCGACGACGACACGGTCCACGCGCTGGTCGGGGGACAGGCCGGAGCGGGAAAGTCGACCTTGCTGCTTGATGTGGTGTACGGCCTGGCCGCTCGCTACGCGCCCGAGCAGCTGCGGTTCCACCTGCTCGACTTCAAGGAAGGCCTGGAGTTCGCCCAGTTCGCCCCTCGTGATGAGGATCCGTTCGTGTTGCCCCACGCGGACACGATCGGGATGGACAGCGACCGGGAGTTCGGGGTCGCCGTGCTACGCCATGTCCGTGCCCAGATGCAGCATCGCGCTCTCGCGATGCGCGCTGCCGGCGCCCGGGACCTGCGCGGCCTGCGGATCGCGCGGAGCGGCGCCGGCTGGCCGCGGATCATGATAGTGATCGACGAGTTCCAGGTGATGCTGACACCGCTGGACGCGGTGTCGCGGGAGGCTGTCTCGCATCTGGAGGTGCTGGCCCGGCAGGGGCGTGCCTATGGGATCCACCTGCTGCTCGCCAGCCAGACTCTGTCGGGCATCGACGCCCTGGACGCCACGGCCGGCAAGCGGGGATCGATATTCGGCCAGTTCGCGCTGCGGATCGCGCTGCGTACCTCGATCTCGGAGTCGCGGGTGCTGCTGTCGACCACCAACGAGGCGGCCGGAGCGCTGGCCGGCGTGGGTGAGGCCATCGTCAACCGGCGTAATGGTCATCCGGCCGGCAACGAGCTCGTCCGGGTCGCCTATCCGGAGCCGGCGATGCTCGCGGCGCTGCGCGCGGACCTGTCCCGGGCAACCGCGGCCGGCGGTGCGGGCAACCGACCGCCGAAGGTTTTCGTGGGCCATGCCCCGGCTCTGCTGGAGGACAACCCGCTGTTCCGTTCGCTCGCGGGCACGCCCGTTCCAGTCGACCGTACCGACCCCGACCCCGACGAGGCTGACCGCGGCGCGCTGGTTCCCGGTAACCAGTACGGTTCTGGTGACCAGCGCGGTTCCGCCCGTCGGGACGCGGGGGAGACGGCCGAGCCGTTGGCGCTCGTCGGAGTTCCCCTCGACCTGCATCCCGCCGCCGTGGGCGTACGGCTGTCCCCACTGCCAGGACGTAACCTCGCGGTCCTGGGGCCGCTGCGGCGTGAGGCCGTCGGCGTGCTGCATGCGGCTGTCACGAGTCTCGCGGCCCAGGCCGGGCCGGGCGGCATGCGGGCTGACATCGTCGCCGTCACCGGCGAGATGCTCCCGGCGGCCGGCATCCTCGCGGCCCGGGTCCGTGCTCTCGGCCAGGAGGCAGAGCTGCACCCCCCGGCCTCGCTGCGCCGCGTGCTGCAGGAGATCAGCGATGCGGTGCGTACCCGGGAGGAATCCGCGCTGGCTCTCGGGACGGACCTGCCAGGTCCACACCCCGGGTCGCTCCAGCCGTGGACCGTCGCGGGGGCGCGGGAGGAACCGGCGGCGCGCCGCCAGCGGCCCGCGCGGCTGCTCGTCCTGTTTGCCGCCGATGCCGGGCGTGCGGTCCTGGAGGCCAAGAACCCGGCCACCCGTCGCTCCGGTCTGGACGATCTGCGCTTCGTGACCCGCCGGGGTCCGGGCCAACGGGTGCACCTGCTCGGCTGGTGGCGTGGCCCCGGCCGGCTACTTGATGATCTTGGCCCTACGCATCGTGATGATATCGGGGCATGGGTCGCGGTCGGCGTTCCCGGCAATGACCTGTTCAGCCTCGCCGGCAACCGGTCGGTCACAGCTGCGGCGAGCGTCAACCGGGCGGTCCTGTTCGACCGGAACAACCAGGCGGAAGCACGCACGATCATCCCCTTCGCGCCGTTGCGGCAACCCGTGGACGCGGCATGACCGGGCCGGTCGTGGGCGCTGGCCACAACGGCCAGCGGAACGCACCCCCGGCCTCCGGCATGACTCACGATCACCGAGCGTTGATTGATCTGGTCGAGCAACCGGGTGCGTCGCTCGCTGTGTCAGCCGACGGGCCCGGCCATAGCACCGGCAGCTCCCGTGACCCCGATCTCGACGATCCGAGAACCGCGGCCGCGCACTATCGCGCGCTGCTGGGCGAGCTCGATCAGGCCCGGACCAAGGTGGCGGACCAAGTGCTTGCGGGCCAGGAACGGCGCGCCGCGCTCGCACGGGCGCACCGGGACTCCGCGCAGGCGATCCGGGCCAAAGTCGAAGACGCGTGGCGGACGATGGCGGAGCCACTCGCGCAGCACGGCATCAGCGACCTCGACCAGCTCCGCCCGTCCCCGGTGGCGGATGCCGACGAGCGTGCCGCGTCCGGCGTGGCGCTGCCTGAGCACACCGGCCGGTCATCCATGCGGGCACAGCACCGTCGTGCCGGTGCCGGGGGCCGCGGCCGTCCCAGCAGCGCAGCGCTTGAACGCATCACCCGCTCGGGACGGCCCGCCGCGGGAGCCGGCGATACCGCCGCGTTCGACCCGGCCGGGGCTCCGGCCCGTGCGCACGAACTGTGTCTCACCGCGATGGGGCACGCGGCCGAGCTACGGGCGGTCACGCGGGCCGGCTCGACAGCGTCCGCGGCAATCGTTATCGGCCTGGCCTGCCTGCTGATAGCCGCCGGGGTGACCGCGCTGCGGCTGTTCCTCGATGTCGCGGCGCTTGCGGCCCTGCTTGCGACCCTCGCCGTTGCCGCGCTGGTCGCGGGCGTCTGCGTGGCAGCCCTCACCGACACGGGCCGCGTCGAGACAGCCCGGGCCGCGCTGCTTGGAGCGGGTACGGCCGGCGCCGCGGTGCTGGCGACCGTTCGGGTCGCGCCGCTGGACCCACCCGGAGTGATCATTTCTTTGGTGGTGCTTGCGCTTGCCGTCCGTTTTGGGCTTGGCGTCGGAGCACCGCGAGATCCGCGGCGTCAGTGAACCGGCGGTTGTCCGGATCCGATCCCCGCGGCGGTGACAGAAGAAGGGCAGGATTTCTGTGACAAGCACCATCGCCGACGTCAAGTCCCAGCTTGGCGAGGCATTCAGGCGCACCGATGAGGTCACCGGACAGCTGGACGGCGCGTTGACCATGATTGAAGAAGCGCAGGCGATTGTCCTGGCCGCGACCGACGGCAGCGCCCACCGAGCCGTGGAGCAGCTGACGAGCGCTCTGATGGAGACACGCGAGCGCATTCAGGAGTCGCTGGCGGCCCTGGGCTCCGCCGTCCAGGAGGTCCGCGACTACAGCGATGGGCTTTAGCACGCCTGGCAACAGGGGGCGCGGCATCGCGCGGGACCGGGGCACGCACCTCGCGTCATCGCTCCCCGTCCATCGCTCCCCGTCCATCGCTGCGCGATGCACGGGTACCCCGGCTCGTCGGTCGCCCCCACCACCTCCGGTGACTCTCTGTGATCATTTCACTTTTCGCGACGGCGAGGACGGCGCCGACCCCGCGACGGGCGATTACGGGGTCGTCCGTCCACCCGGCGACAGTGGCAATCAGGTCGGGCTGCGAAGGCTTCGACGTCGGCGCTGCATCCGTCCGGGTCTACGCTGGGGCAGGAAACCATCGGTTGATCATTACGAGTTCTCGCAAACCGTCATGATCGCCGATGGCTTCTTCGTGTCCTGACCTGCGTCGGAAAGCGCTGGGTCGGGCGCCCACCGTCAGCCCAGGGACCACAACTGATCACAAAAGTCAGGTTGG
>NZ_CAKJTR010000038.1:0-8111 GCF_917627355.1 Protofrankia sp. Cj3
CAACTGCCGGCGGCGACCACTAGCAACGTCGCGCCAGCGGTCCCGTACGCTGACGAGGTGTCCACCGCGCCCGCGGGCTCCCCAGGCCCCGAGGCCTTGCCTGAGACCTCCCCCAGCGCACTGGCCGATTTCGCGGGCAGGTATCCATTCGGCCTCGATTCTTTTCAGCGTGCGGCCTGCGACGCGCTCGAAGCGGGTGAAGGCGTCCTGGTTGCCGCTCCTACTGGTGCCGGCAAGACGATCGTCGGTGAGTTCGCGGCCCACCTCGCGCTCACGCGAGGCCAGCGTTGCTTCTACACCACACCGATCAAGGCATTGTCGAACCAGAAGTACACCGACTTCGTCGCCCGTCACGGAAGCGGCTCGGTCGGCCTGCTGACCGGCGACACCTCCCGTAACCCGGATGCGCCGGTGGTCGTCATGACCACCGAGGTCCTCCGGAACATGCTCTACGCGGAGCCCGCCGGCCTCGATCGTCTCGCCTTCGTCGTCATGGACGAGGTCCACTATCTCGCCGACCGCCAGCGGGGGGCCGTGTGGGAAGAAGTGATCATTCATCTTCCCCAGCGTGTCCGTCTGGTGTCGCTGTCCGCGACGGTAAGCAACGCGGAGGAGTTCGCCGACTGGCTGGTGACCGTGCGCGGGCACACCCGCGTGGTGGTCAGTGAGCACCGTCCGGTACCGCTGTGGCAGCACGTCCTAGCCGACCGGGAGATGCACGACCTGTTCGTCAACGGTGGTCCGCTGTCCGTGGACGACATCCTGCGAGCGCGGGCCGACGCGGTGACCGGGCCGTCGACGGAACCGGCCGCGCATTGGCGGATCAACCCGAGCCTGCTCCGACTCGCCCGGGAGGAGAACCGGCGTCCCGAGACGCCGCGCGCTCGGCCCGGCGGCGGCCCTGGCCGTGGCGGCGCGGGTCCGCCACCGCGCCGCCGGGCCTGGGTACCGAGCCGGCCCGACGTCATCAAGCACCTGGACCGGTCCGGGCTGCTGCCGGCGATAACCTTCGTGTTCAGCCGGGCCGGCTGCGATGCCGCGGTCGCCGCCTGTGTGCGCGCCGGTCTCCAGCTGACGACGCTGGATGAACGGAACAGCATCCGCCAGCATGTGCAAGCACGCACAGCCAGCATCCCTTCGGATGACCTCCGCATACTCGGCTACTGGGAGTGGCTGGATGGTCTGGAACGCGGGATCTCCGCACACCACGCCGGGATGCTGCCCACCTTCAAGGAAGTCGTCGAGGAACTGTTCGTCCGTGGTCTGGTGCGTGCCGTGTTCGCCACGGAGACCCTCGCGCTCGGTATCAACATGCCGGCGCGCACGGTCGTTCTGGAACGCCTCAGCAAGTTCAACGGCGAAAGCCGTGCCGACATCACCCCGGGGGAGTACACCCAGCTCACCGGGCGGGCAGGGCGGCGGGGTATCGACGTCGAGGGCCACGCGGTCGTGCTGTGGCAGCCTGGCTTCGACCCGGTCGCGCTCGCGGGGCTGGCGTCAACCCGTACGTATCCGCTGCGGTCGTCGTTCCGCCCGTCCTACAACATGGCGGTCAATCTCGTCGGTCGGCTCGGGCGGACCGAGGCCCGCGGTGTTCTTGAATCCTCCTTCGCCCAGTTCCAGGCCGACCGCGCGGTCGTCGGCCTGGCCCGGCAGGTCCGCCGCAACGATGGCGCGCTGGCGGAGCTGGCTGCCAGCATGGCGTGCACGCAGGGGCCAGTGGAGCAGTACGCGGCGCTGCGGGAGGCGATCAAAGCGCGGGAGGCGGCGCTGTCACGCGAGGGCAGCGCCCGCCGACGGGCCGAGGCGGTCGAGTCACTGAGCCGGCTACGGGCCGGCGATGTCGTGCGTATCCCGGCGGGCCGGCGCGGCGGGCTGGCGGTCGTGCTCGACCCGGGCGCCAACGGCGCCGATCCCCGGCCGGTTGTCCTCACTGTCGACCGGCAGGTCCGCCGGCTGTCGCTGCTCGACTTTCCCTGCGCGGTGGAGGCGCTGGGGCGGGTGCGGGTCCCGAAGACGTTCAACCCGCGTTCCCCGCAGTCCCGTCGTGATCTCGCCTCGTCCCTACGCGCCATCGAGATTCCCGCGGAAGCCGGACGCCGGGCCCGCGCGCGGGCGAGCGCGGCCGACGACGCGGACCTCGCCCGGCTGCGCCGTGCGCTACGGGCCCATCCGGTGCACGGCTGCCCGGACCGGGAGGCGCATCTGCGTGTGATCGAACGCCATGCGAAGCTCCAGCGGGACACCGATACGCTACGGCGGCGGATCGCCGGCCGCACGAACACCGTCGCGAAGGTCTTTGACAGGGTGTGCGCCTCGCTGGAAACCCTGGACTATCTGCGCGGTGACGCCGTCACCGCCTCCGGCCGTGTCCTCGGGCGTATGTACACCGATCAGGATCTGCTGGTCGCGGAATGCCTGCGTGCCGGCGTATGGGACGAGCTCTCGCCCGCGGCGCTGGCCGCGGCTGTCTCAACGCTGGTCTACGAACCTCGCGGTGAGGACACCGCCACCCCGAAGATCCCCGGCGACCCGGCGTTGCGGGAGGCGCTGGCCGCAACGGCCCGCCTCGCCGACCGGCTGCGTGAGGTCGAGGCTGACCAGCAGCTTGACTTCCTGCGCCCGCCTGAGCCGGGCTTCGTCTGGGCGGCGTTCGGGTGGGCCTCCGGGCTGTCCTTGGCGAAGGTCCTCACCGACTCCGGGCTGGAGGTCACCGCCGGGGACTTCGTTCGCTGGATGCGCCAGCTCATCGACCTGCTCGACCAGATCGCCCAGGTCGCGCCGGATGGCTCGCGGGCCCGCCGCACGGCCCACGCCGCGCTCGACGCCGTCCGGCGCGGGGTTGTCGCCTACTCCATGATGCTGTGACCGGAAGACGCCGGTCGCTTCAGCACGGAATAGATCTCCGCGCGGCCACCGCCAGGCCGCACGGCTGGACTCTGGTCACCCGTACCATCAGGAATTTCGAGCGCACCGGCACGCGCGTGCCACACCCGTTCACCGGTTGACTCCGCCGCGCCACACCGGCCTGCCTGCTGGCCGGCCCCAGATACGGTCGTCCGCCGATGAAGGGTACGAAGGGTACGGGTGACCGGTTGGTGCACTTGACCGGAAGCCGGAGGATCTGTTCTCCTCAACAGGCCCAGCCGATGCACCGGGCCCCAGCCGATGGACACGGAGGAAACCGGTGGGAGTGCCCCCTGACGCCATCTGTTCCCCACTCTCGGCCAGATCCCAGCATGACCTCACCCGTACGGAACCGTCGCGGCGGCCCCGCTTGCGGCGCTGAACGCCCGACCACACCGCCGAGCTGGCGGTGGTGAAGAGCCGATCTCCAGCCACACGTCGCGGGAGTACACATGTCCGGATGGGTCCGCGCCGCCGGTCTGCTGGCGGGCGCAGCGCTCGACGTCATCCTCGCCGACCCGGCGCGGATGCACCCGGTAGCCGCTTTCGGCACTGTTGCCGACCGTGCCGAACGGCTGCTCTACCACGACAACCGCGCCGCCGGTCTGGCCTACACATCCATGCTCGCCGGCGGCACGGTCGCGCTCGGCGCGCTGGCGCGGACCGGTATGGACCGGGCCGGCAGCCGGCTGGGCTATCAGCGGGCAACCTCGTTGGCCTTGACCGCGGCGGCGACGTGGACGGTCCTCGGCGGCACGTCCCTGCGCCGCCATGGCCGCCGGCTCGGCAGCGACCTCGCCCACGGTGATGTGGCCGCGGCCCGGGACCGCCTGCCGGCGCTGTGCGGTCGGGACCCCGCTGTGCTCGACACCGGCGGGCTTTCCCGGGCCGGCGTCGAGTCGCTGGCGGAGAACACCTCGGACGCGGTGGTCGGGCCCCTGCTGTGGGGAGCCCTCGGCGGCGTACCGGGCCTGCTCGGCTACCGGGCGATCAACACTTTGGACGCCATGGTCGGCTACCGCAGCAGCCGGCACGCCCGCTTCGGCTGGGCGTCGGCCCGGTTGGACGACCTCGCGAACCTCCTGCCGTCCCGGGTCGCCGGCCTCCTGGCATGCGCGTGCGCGCCGGTCGTCGGCGGCTCACCCGTCGACGCCTACTGGGTGATGCGCCGCGACGGCGCAAGCCATCCGAGCCCGAACGCCGGTCAGGTGGAGGCCGCGTTCGCCGGCGCGCTCGGGCTGCGCCTGGGCGGGACGTTGCGTTACCACCACGGGGTCGAACACCGGCCGGTCATGGGATACGGCCGGGCCGCCCAGCCCGCCGATCTGGAACGGGCCGCGGTCCTGTCCGCCGCGGTCAGCGCCAGCGCGCTGGCGCTGTCAGCGGGTGTCGCCGCGGCCGCCTCGGCGGCCCGCTCGGCAACGTGGTCAGCAGCCTGGTCAGCGTGGACGTCCAGCCGGGCGCGGCGGCGGAACGGGCGGTGAGCGGCGGCGCGTTGCTGATCGCCGGAACGGGATCGGACGCGGGCAAGAGCGTCGTCACCGCTGGGCTGTGCCGATGGCTGGCCAGGGAAGGGGTGCGGGTCGCGCCGTTCAAGGCCCAGAACATGGCACTGAACTCCGTCGTCACGACGGACGGCGCCGAGATCGGTCGTGCCCAGGCGATGCAGGCCGCCGCCGCCGGGGCCGAGCCGGAGGCGGCGATGAACCCGGTGCTACTCAAACCGGGCGGCGACCGGCACAGCCAGCTCATCGTGCTGGGCCGTCCCGTCGCCGAGGTGGACGCCCTGGGCTACCGTCCGCACAAGGCGCACCTGGCCACCGTTGTCGCGGACTGTCTGGCCGACCTGCGCGGCCGGTTCGACGCGGTGATCTGCGAGGGAGCGGGCTCACCCGCGGAGATCAACCTGCGGGACACCGACATCGCGAACATGGGGCTGGCCCGGGCCGCGGACCTGCCGGTGCTCGTCGTCGGCGACATCGACCGGGGCGGGGTGTTCGCCGCGCTGTTCGGCACTCTGGCGCTGCTCGACGCGGCCGACCAGGCACTGATCGCCGGATGGATCATCAACAAGTTCCGCGGTGACCCCCGGCTGCTCGATCCCGGTCTGCGCCAGCTCGAACAGCTCACCGGGCGCGCCGTGCACGGTGTGCTGCCGTGGCGCTCCGGCCTGTGGCTGGACGTCGAGGACTCTCTCGATCTTGCCTCCTACCCTGAAGGGCTCTCACCGGTCGGACCCTCAGCGATCGAGGAACTCCTGCGGGTAGCGGTGATCCGGCTGCCGCGACTGTCCAACATCACCGACATCGACGCGCTGCGGGCCGAGCCCGGCGTGGCCGTAGCCTTCGCCTCCCGGCCCGCGGACCTGATCGACGCCGATCTTGTGATCATCCCTGGGACTCGCGCGACCGTGGCGGACCTCGCCTGGCTGCGCCGCGCTGGCCTGGACGCGGCATTGCGGGCCCGCGCGGCCGCTGGCCGGCCGGTGCTCGGGATCTGCGGCGGATACCAGATGCTCGGCCGTCGCATCGACGACCCGGTCGAGTCCGGTACCGGGGAGGTGGACGGCCTCGGCCTGCTCCCGGTGACTACCACCTTCGCCCCGGACAAGATACTCAGCCGGTGTGCCGGCACGACCAGCGAGGGGCTCGCGGTCACCGGCTACGAGATCCGCCACGGCCGGCCGGCCGTGGACGGCGGTGAACCGTTCGCCGCGGACGGTACCCGCGTGGGCGCGGTCGCCGGCACCAGCTGGCACGGGCTGCTGGAGAACGACGCGTTCCGCCGGGCGTTGCTCATCGACGCGGCCACCCGGTCCGGACGCTCCTTCACCCCGGCCTTCACCTGTTTCGCCGACGTCCGCCAGCGCCGGCTCGACGCGCTCGGCGATCTGATAGCCGACCATCTCGATACCGCCGCCGTCCGCGCGCTCCTCGACGGCGGTCCGCCGCCCGCACGTCCCTTCGTCCCGCCGGGAGCGCCCTGAGATGTGGATGTACGAGTCGCTGGCCGTCCCCTATGTCTTCGACCCCGCCACCGTCGACGGGCTTCAACAGACCTACCTGGGACTCGAGGGTGACCTTGCAGGCGGTGCGGGCTGACCGGTCAGATCACCGCCCGCGGTCCCTCGACCCGCCTAATAACGCCTAACGCCTAATGTGAGAGATGCGGATTGAGACGTGAGAACGGTCTGGCGTCAGGCGCTTCGTCACCGCTGATCCCGGCACGTGCGGCCAGGGCAACCGCCTCCTGCGCCGAATGGACGTCAAGCTTTCCGAGCAGATTCTGGATATGGGTACGCACCGTGTTGGCCGAGAGGAAAAGACGCCTGGCTATCGCGGTGCGGTCAAGTCCGTTCACCATGCACTGAAGGATCTCACGCTCACGGCTCGTGAGAGTCGAGATCTTTTCCTCCGCCGGGGAGGGCTGTGGGCGGGCCAGATCCGCGAGGACGGCCCCCAGCAGCGGCGGCGGAAACCAGCTCTCGCCGTTACGGGCACCCCGTAGGACCGACATCAGGTGTTGCAGACCAAGCCTTTTAGGCACCCATGAGGACACTCCGGCCCGTACCGCCTCGGTGGCCAGACGAGAATCATCAATGTCAGTCATGACGACGATTGGCAACCGGTCGGACCGTCGCAGCAGCAGCTCTCGGATAATGTCGACGCCATCTCCGCGGAGCAGCTCCGCGTCCAGCAACAGGATGTCCACATCGAGTATCCCCAACACCGTGGCTGCCGCCTCAACGGTGTGTACAGTTTTTACCACCTCGAAATCATGCTCGGCATGGAGTGCAACGGCGAGCGCGCCGCTGACAGCCCGCTGGGAATCGAGGATCAGTACCCGACTCGGTGTCATGCACAGTTGATACCCCACGACCTTCTTCAGGTCATCCCCCAACCATCGGATGGCTACTACGCCGCGGATACCGCCATGCGTCAACGTGGCTGATCGATGACCTGGCCAGGTGGTGACACCGCCGGTTGGGAACGTGGTCAGTCGACGCGGTCCATGAGCCGTACCCGGACCGCCAATGCGGCGGCCTCCATCCGGCTGTGTACGCCGAGCTTGTTCAACACGTTCTGAATGTGCGAGCGCGCGGTATTGGCCGTGATACCGAGATCCTTGGCGAGAACCGCGGTGCTCTGCCCACGCCCAAGCCGGGCAAGCAGCTCCCGCTCGCGGCTGGTCAGGAGATCGTCGACGACAGCCAGCTCACCGGAGCTGCGGGGGGCCCGCACGGCTCGCTCCACAACATCCGAATCGATCATTGCCTTACCTCTGCCGACTCGATCCGCGATAGCGATGATCCGTTCGATCTCCTGCGTCTTGGAGGCAAAGCCGCTCACCCCGGCGTCGATGGCCGCCCTGATCGACGCGGCGTCGGTAGAGCCGGTGACCAGTACCAGCCTGGTCTCCGGCGCCAGATCAGCAAGGGATTTGATCACGCCAAGGCCGTCGCCGTCCAGGAAACGCAGGTCCATCAGCCCAACATCGGGCCGGTGGAAACGGATCGCGGCCTCCGCATCAGCCGCGGTGAAGGCCAGCTCACAGACCGTCCACCCGCGCGCGGTCAACACAGCGCCCAGTGCCTCGACGAACATTTGATGATCGTCGCAGAGCACCACCCTCACGACATACCCTGCTGGGTATGTGCCGCGGGCAACAGGAGCCGCAGGCGGGCGCCGCCCAGTGGGCTCGAGTCGATTTCCACCCGCCCGTCGAATCTTTCGACCGTCTCCTGGACAATTTTCAGTCCCAAACCAGCGGAATTCGCTGGTTTACCGGCGAATCCGGCTCCGTCATCGTCGACTTCGACCGCCATCCATCCGTCATCCGCCATCGGCGTAGCCGTCAGCTCGACTCGGCCTGACGATCCGGCGGCCTGAGCGGCGTTGGCGACAAGATTGTCGACAACCCGCCGTAGCATGACCGGATCAGCCACCACCGGGGCGAGCGGGGCGGCAGTCCCCGGCCGGTGCCGGACCTGTGCCGGGACCGCTCGGTCCCAGTAGGCCCCTGCTTCCGCGAGCAGCTCGGAAAGGTCAACCAGCCGGATGCAGACGCCACCAGCGGCGCTGTCCACCAGCACCGCGAGCCGGTCCGCCTCCAGCAGCACCCGATCCAGCCAGCGTCGAACTTCCGTGCCGACGTCCGGATCGGTGAGCGCTGCCCACACCGCTGCCTCGATCGCGGCGATCGGC
>NZ_CAKJTR010000038.1:8501-30765 GCF_917627355.1 Protofrankia sp. Cj3
TGCCGAAGGTCGTGGCACCACTCGCCGACCTCACCAACCGGCGCCTGCTGTTGGTGCTGATGCTCTGGCGTTCTCGCGACGCTCGACTGATCGCGCTCGGCCCGCGCCATTGCCTCAGCCATCGTCCCCCCCAGGCATGCGTCCCCTACGAGACCAATCCCTACCCCCATACCCCGTCGGTATCCCGCGTACGGCACAGGCGGGCTAGTGCCGACGACCGTTGCTGCCACCAGCTGCCACGATCCGAGTTTCACACTTCATCAATAGCTTTGCGTCCTTAGGACGATTTCTGCCGAATAGACCGTTTTCGATCTGTTCAGGTAGCGAGGGTGAAGCTCGCCGCGGGCAGCTCGGCGCGCCGGACGCGGAGCCGACAGCCCGCGCAGGCGGTTGCTATCGCCATTGTCGCGGAAAGCTGTCGTCGAAATCCGGGCATTTACCCCATGAAACGATCATCCCTGCATCCACCGTAGGGAAGATTAATGCACGCGGGGGACGCGGACAGCCGCCTTATCGCTTTACGGTAACCATCTCATGGACAAACGTGCCACAGAACCTTCGTGCCACAGAACCTTACCGAGGGGTCGGTCAATGTGCATCTGCAACAACGTGTGAAGTGCCGCTCGCGCTGGAGTATCGCTCGGTCATCGAGTACCACAACGATGTACTCACGGGGCCTCTCGAACGGTTCGGGCCGCCTGGCGCGGGCATCACAACCTCCCGCGCACATACATCGAAGGCCGCGACTCGCGCTTGTTCCTGACGGCCAGTCCGCTCCGTCACCGACTGTTCTCGTAGCCTAGCCGAATTAAGTCCCATATCAGGTGAAAAGACATGGAATCGGGTTGATCGGTGATGGCAGGCAGCCGCGCTCACATCGACAAGTGGATCAGATCGCGTGCCAACGCTGGCGCGATCCTTCCACCACGGTGGAGGAGCTGGCCGTCGAGAGTTTCGCTCATGGCTTTGCTCGGACTCGGAGTTTTGTCCTGGAAACTCGCCGGTACGAGCGGTCCAACATGGTTCGACGCTTCGGTGCAGTCTCGGCTTGCCCATCGATTTGCGCATGATCAGAACCTGTTCAGAATCATCGCATGCCTTGGTGCGCCGGTTTCCGTCCTGGTCGCCTCAGTATCGCTCGCTTTACTCTGCGGGGCCATACGCGCCGGCCGGGCAGCATTGCTGTGCTTCTTCGGACCGCATCTGGCGGGCGCCCTCGCGGAGTGGCTCCTTAAACCACTTGTCGGTCGTCGGTTCGACGGCGACCTGGCATTTCCCAGCGGACACACGACTGGGGCGGTGAGTGTAGCAGTGCTCCTTGCAGTACTATTTCTGCCTACTTCCGCACTGGGCTTTCGAATTGTTTGGCCGGCGAGAGCGGCATTCTTGCTGATCGCAATAACCTACGGCGCGGGCGTAGGTATAGCGCTCGTCATACTTCAAGCGCATTACGCAACAGACATCCTTGGAGGTATTGCTGTCGCAGTGGCCGTGATTCTCACGCTCGCCCGTCTTCTCGACTTTCGCGCACCGCGAGCGAAAGCCAGGAGCAGCGGCTTGCGTTCCTGGGCAGGATACGGGTCACCTGGAGGAAGTCTCGGACGACGACCAGCACTGCTTGGTCGCCACCGTTCCCGCCCTGGCCCGGTCCAGCAAGGTACGGCTGAACCGGGCGAACACTCCCCGGCGGTGTACCCGTGACGCGACTCCGGGTGGCCACTGTGATCACCCGCATGCAGGACGGCGCCGGGGCGGTGGCCCTGGGCGGAGCACGTGCGCTGAGACCGGAAGCCGTCGAGGTGACGATCGTCACGGGCAGCGGCGGCCGGCTCCTTGACGAGGCCGCCGCAGCGGGACTCGAGGTGATCGTAGAGCCCTCGCTATGCTCCCCGATCGCACCCAGGGACGATGCGCGGGCGCTGTGCCACCTCAGCGCGCTCTTCGCGCGGCGGCGGTTCGATGTGGTACATACCCACAGCGCCAAGGCGGGCGTGGTGGGGCGGATGGCCGCGAGCCATACCGACGTGGCAAAAATCGTGCACACCTTCCACGGTTTCCCGTTCCACGAGTTCCAGTCGCGGGTGCGCCGAGAGGCCTACGTGCAGGTCGAACGCTGCCTTGGCCAGATCACCGACACCGCGCTGTGTGTCGGCACGGCGGTGTCGGTGGAGGCGGTGCGGCGTGGGCTGATCCGACCCGAACGGATGCGCACGATCGGTGTTCCGATAGACACCGGCGCGGTGATCCGGTCACCGCAGACACGTGACCACGCCCGGCGAGCGCTCGGTCTGCCGAACACCGCACTCGTGGTTGGCATGGTCGGGCGGGTGTCTTACCAGAAGGCGCCGGAGAACTTCGTCACCGCACTCGAGTTGATGCGCCGGCTCGACGTGATTGGGATCTGGGTAGGCGGCGGCGAACTCGCCGAGCGGCTACAGGAACGGATCCGACGGGCCCTGCCCGGAGCGCGCATCGTCTTGGCGGGCGAGCGGGCAGACGTGCCGCGCTTGCTGCCAGCGTTCGACGTGTTCGCCCTGCCGAGCCGGTACGAAGGGTTGCCAGTGGCGATCGTCGAGGCCATGATCTGCGGGATTCCAGTGGTGGCGACAGCGGTCAACTCCGTGCCGGATGTGGTTCGCCCGGGTGAAACCGGATTGCTCGTACCGCCGCAGCGCCCCGACCTACTCGCCGACGCCCTCGGACACCTGCTCGACCGGCCAGAAGAGGCCGCCCGGATGGCAGCAGCAGCGCGCGCCCAGATCGACGACCGTTACAGCGCGCAGGCATTGGGAAACACTTTACTCGATGTCTATACCGCCGCGCCGAACCGAGGGAGCCGGCAAGCCCATTGTGGCCACTTCTGACGCGGATTCGCCAGGTTATGCGCCATGTGTATCGCGTGCTCAAACCGAGCGGGCCTTGGTCCCGACCTGATGCGTGTGCCGGACTTCGTCCGTGTTGCGGTAGCTGGCGTAGTGGGTAATGCCTCGAGGGAAACGTAAGTACGGAGTGAAAGCCGATGGCCGTGAGGGGACGTACAAGTATAGGTGTCATGCTGGTGTTGCTGGCGGCAGCGGCTCCAGTCCGGATCTACGGCATTCCCGTGCTTGGGTCGATAGCCGTTCTCGATGTGGTGCTGTTGCTCGCCGGGCTGGTGCTCTATATCGAGACGGCTTCGCACAGGACGGTCAATATAGGCTATACGCCCATATTCCAGCTGCTCTGCATCCCATTGCTCGTGACCGTGCTGTCCGCTACATGGTCGCAGGACCTTGCCAGGACAGGCAAGGCTGTACTGATCAATATAGAAGGAATCATTGTATATCTCTATATGGTCAGATGCACGAATCATCTGACCATGACGCGGGTGCTACGACTCATGCGGTGGTACCTGGTATTCCTGCTCGTACCCGTCGTACTGTTGCTGCTGAAGGTCCCCGGTTTCGCTCCTCAGGAACCAGGTCTGTCCCAAAGCTCCGGTGATTATATCTCCTACTACACCCGCTTGTCGCATCCGTTCCTTGGCAGGTCGAACAACCTCGCGACCGCACTCACCGCTCTTGTTATTCCGTTGCTCTGGTGTGGGACGAGATACCGGGACGGGCGGTCGGCCAGAGTTGGGGCGCTTGGGCTCGCCGCAATTATCCTGACATTCTCTCGTGGCGTGCTGCTCGCGCTGCTCATTACCGCTGCCGCGGCGATTCTTACTCGTCCGATGCCACAGTACGGCCGTCCTGGCCGGTCTGCCCGCGTTGGCAGTACTGTTTTCGCCGCTGTCTCGCTTCTGCTGGTCGCGGCGGCGCTGCTCTACGAGCTCAACCCGGACACGCATCTGTTTTTAGGTGACCGCGCAAGCACAGTCAACGTCGCCGAACGCGGCTCGCGCTTTGAGCTGGCGTACCATTATATAACTGAGCGTCCTCTACTGGGTTACGGTGCCGGAGCCATTCCAGGTAGCAACCAACAGCTTGCGAACGGTGTCCATAATACCTATCTGCAGCAGCTTCTCGCCTTCGGGCTGCCGCTTGGGCTACTCGTAATTGGCAGCATGCTAGGGCTTGCTCGCTTCTTTTTCGCAACCGACCCACCCAGCCCGGTGCGGCGTATACTCGGATTCACACTACTCGCCCAGCTGCTGATTTTCGTAACCGAGTCGAGCTTCGAGGGCACGGTGCTGCGAGTGCTGTTCTATCTGAGTCTGGGGCTTGCTGTCGGTTTGGTCCGAGCAGTCGAAGTACAGACACCATCAGGAGCAGAAGCAGTGGTATCCACAACAGTCGGAACTGTCCGCACAGTATTTCATGAGCGAGCCACAGCGATCAGCAAGGGAGGCACAGGTGATGGCTGACGTACTGCACGCGGTGACCCCGTATGGACGGGGTGCGGGCAGCTCACGGGTGCGTGTGCTGGAGTGGCTAGACCGCATGGACCGCAGCCGACTGTCTTCGGTCGTGCACACCTACCTGGGGCACCACAATTCCAGCCCGCGGTACCTGCTGCGACATCCGGTGCGGGTTGCCATTGCGGAATGTCAGCTATACGATATAGCCGGCAGTTGCCCGTCACGGCTGTTACTACACCGTGAGGCATCCCCATTGAGCCGCGGCTGGCTCGAGCAACGCCTATTCAATGGCGCGGACCTCGCAGTATACGACTTCGACGACGCGTTGCAGTGGGACACCGGCAAAGGTGCACTATACCGGCGATATGCCCCGAAAGCGGCGAAGACGCTAGCCGCCGTGCGGGCTGCCGACCGCGTACTCGCAGGCAACTCGCTGCTGGCAGAGTGGGCGTCCACATACAACCGGGACGTCCGGGTCATTCCGAGCTGTGTCTCCCTGAATGCTTACGATTCCAAAACAGACTACGAGGTTCGAGACCCGCCGCGACTGGGTTGGATCGGCTCCGTGTCCACCGAGCGTCACCTGCGCCTGATCGCCCCAGCGCTGCACGAGGTCCACAGGCGTACAGGCGCGAAGCTGACACTGGTGGGCGCGGCTGGAGAGCGCCTCGGCGCGCTGGAGCGGGTCATCGACCGGGCACCATGGTCGGAACAGGCGCAGCGGCATGAGATCGCGCGCTTCGATATCGGGCTCATGCCCCTGTACGACGAGCCCTACGCTCGGGGTAAATGCGCCTATAAGTTACTACAGTACCTCGCTGCGGGTACCCCTGCCGTGGCCAGTCCGGTGGGTGCCAATCGGGATGTCCTGCGGCTCGCAGGAATGCCGGCACCAACGAACACGGACGAATGGATTGAGGCGCTCCTCGGCCTTATCACCTTGTCTGGCAGCAGCCGATTGGCGTGCAGTAGGCGAGCCCGGCAGATGGTCGGGGAGCGCTTTTCCTATGATGCCTGGTTCACTCCGTGGCGTGAGGCGGTCGGTCTAGCATAATGGATGTATTCTGCCTGAAGGAAGCTCATCGTCCTCTATTGATTTCGCCATGACACCGCAGCCACCCACCGCGGGCGACCAGATACCCATGCACATCCCAACTGTCGACATCGTTATTGTCAACTGGAATACCGGTCACTACCTTCGGAACTGTATTCAATCACTGGTAGTAGCACAGCGAAACGGTTGGCGGCTCGGGCATGTCATCGTCGTTGACAACGCGAGCTCGGATGGCTCCACACAGGATCTACCGCGGCTTGCGGCGCCGTTAACGGTTGTTGTGAATAGAAGTAACGTCGGATTCGCTGCCGCGTGCAACCAGGGTGCTGCGCTCGGCAGCGGCGACTATGTGCTCTTCCTAAATCCAGACACACAGGTTTTTCCCAGCGCGCTGTCGGCGGCCGTTGCTTTTCTGGAAAACTGCGCAGGCAGCAGAATAGGCATCTGTGGCGCACAGGTCGTGAATGCGTCGGGAAACCCAGCATCATCGTTCGCGCGGTTCCCGACTCTCCGTGGAATAACAGGCAGAATGACGGGGCTGGACCAAGTAGCGCCTCGCCTTTTCCCTCGCCATCAGTTCGATGATCAAAAAACAAGCGGCCCGGTTGACCAGGTCATCGGTGCATTCTTCTTCGTCCGCCGGCCGCTTTTTCAGAAACTTTTCGGATTCGATGAAGGTTACTTTCTCTACTACGAGGAAGTCGACTTCTCGCTGCGCGCACGGCAGCTCGGCTGGATCTCCTATCATCTGCGCGAAGCGGTCGTCTTTCACGCGGAGAATATCAGCTCGGAACAGGTTGTTGCCGCCCGGCTGTTCCATTCGCTGCGTAGCCGCACGGAGTTCGCTTACCGGCACTGGTCATGGGCTGCCAGGATTACCCTGATTGTACTGAACGTCATGGTCGAGTTCCCAGCTCGCTGTATTCGCGCAGCAGCATCCCGCGACTGGGAGCAGTTCCGTGATGCCAGAGCCGCATACATCCGTTACCTACGCTACCTGGCCCGCCATAATCATACCCAGAATGCCACCCTTTTTCCGTAATTGTGCGGATATACTGAAAATCTCTGGCAAGAAATTTTGTCGTGACCTACCGCCTTCTTCCTCCCATCCGCACTGTATCGATCGTCGAACACCCGTGGTCCTTCGGTATCAGCGACTGGTTCACCTTAACGCCACTAACCTTGATATTGATCGCGGTGGGCGACGGGCGCGTTCCGATGAACGGTGAGACCATTGCTGTCGACTCGACAAGGCGCAGCGCATAGGACCGGACAGGCTGTCTCCCAGATGTCGGCGCGGACGTAGCTCCCTTCGACGGGTTTGTGGGGACGCGCCGATGTAGCAGCAGGCTCAGGGGGCCCGAAGTGGGACTGATCACGCTTAACGAGATAAGATCGCTTCTTGCCTGTCCCCGTTGCGGTGCCGCACTTGTCGATACGAACGTCACGGAAATTTCCGGCATCGAAGCCATGTCTGGTCTGTCCTGCACGCGAGACAGCTGCCCATACCACGCCACCGCATTTCCATGGGTGCGGCGCTGGCCGATTCTTGTGGACTTCGAGCGCAGCGTGATATCTCGAACGGGCGTGACACAAGCGGTGGACATACCGCCTGTGTCCCCCGCCATGGGCGGTTGGGCAACGTGGCTGCGTGGCCTGATACGGCCGAGGAACCGCGTCGCGCAGCACAACATCACTCGCATGTGTGGACTACTGGACGGACATTCACCACTCGTTCTCGTAATCGGAGGAGGCACGGTCGGCAACGGAGTGGAAGGCTTGTACCGCGACCGTTCGCTGCGGCTGCTCGCGTTCGACATCTTCGCCAGCGACCACACCCAGTTTGTTGCCGACACGCACCAGATCCCACTGGCGGACTGCAGTGTCGACGCGATTGTGGTGCAGGCCGTCCTCGAGCATGTGCTGGATCCATGGCAGGCTGTGAACGAAATGCATCGAGTGCTCAGTCCGAACGGGCTCGTATACGCGGAGACGCCTTTCCTCCAGCAGGTGCACGCCGGTGCTTACGATTTCACCCGTTTTACCGAGTCCGGACATAGATGGCTGTTCCGAAGGTTTACCGAGGTGGACCGAGGAGTGGTTGCGGGCCCCGGCACACAGCTGTTGTGGACGGTCGATCACCTCGTCCGCAGCGTGTTCCGTCGAGCGTGGCTGGGACGAGTATTTCGACTGCTGCTTTGGTGGCTCCGTCTGCTTGACGCCGCGGTTCCCGATCCGTTCGCCGTCGATACGGCGTCAGCGGTCTTCTTCCTAGGCCGCAAGTCCGACCATGCCATCAGTCCACGTGAGGCGGTCGCCGGGTATCGGGGAGCACAGTGGGTGTCGTGACACCAGCATGCATCTCGGGTAGCGTGGAAGAGTGATGTTGCTGGTCGCGACCTGGCGCTCTATATCGGCACGGCTTCGCGTGGGATGGTCGATCCCGTCACTAAATATGATCGTTATGTGAGCCATAATAGGCGGCTAACGGCGCCAGGCCCCGGCGGACGGTCCGTCCACACAGAACTCCGAGGCCGAGCAGTGCCGGTATGCCTGCCATTCCCAGACCTAGCATTCCGCGCCATGGTGTAGCGGCTACGAATATTTCGCCCGTCACAGTCAGGAGTGCGGCGACCGATATCGTGGCAAACCACTGTCGAGGAAGCGAATCCTCACGCAGGCCTGCCAGTCGCCGACACAGCCGCATGAAGTACAGAGAGGCGAGGATGAGCGCGGCAGCGGTGGCGGAAACCACGCCGACCATGCCGAAAAGCAGCGCAAGCGGTACCGTCAAGATCATATTGAGCACCATAGTTACTACTGAGTAGCGAGTCTCAAGACCGGGCTGACCGACCGCGCGAACAAAGCAGGTACGCATACCGGTGAGACCCACGTGCACGCTGTAACCAGCCATCAGTACCGCGGCGACGAGCCCGCCCAGGAGGTAGTGTGGGCCAAGCCAGATCTGGACACCAAAGCTGGCCGCGGCTGTCGCCACAGCACCGTAACCGAACACGGCAGGCAGCCATCGGGACTGCAGCGCCTGGAACGCGCCGACGGCGCCGTCCATCCCACCTCGTGCGTACGCTTCGGTCATGCGTGTCAGGATAGGTGGGAAAGCATAGAGCGGCAGGCTTCGCAGCGCGGACGCCACCTGATAGCCCGCAGCGTAGATTCCAACATAACGTATGGGTAGCAGCGCGCCAATGACGAAGGCATCGAGTTCACCATTAAAGAAAGATGTGAGCGATGAGGCCTGCATTCGGGTCGCGTAATGAAAGAATTCTCGCCTGACAGGTTTGGCGGGCAACAGAGGACGTTCAAGCCGCAGGTGCCGGGCAGCCGCAAAGAGCCCGCCCAGGAGAATAACCAAATATCTGGCCGCGGTAACGGGGACGAGCGCAATGAAGGGGTCGCCGCTCTGAGTGAAAAGTACAACACCGACTACGTATATAGCCGAGCTGGCGACGGTGATGTTGGCCAACGACAGGAAGCGGCCATTGGCCTGCAACAGCGCCTCAGCCGAGTCGCTTGCCAGGGCCAGCGTGACGAGCGGACCGAGCCAACCGAGCATGTCAGTCGTCTGCATCCGCAGTGAGGGCGCCATGTGCAGACGACTCACGACAGCTGGAGCGAACGCCAAGGCTACGGATGTGATCACTAGACCGGCCACGAGGAAAACGCATAGAGATCCAATGAGCAATCGGGTGGAACCCACACGGTCGTCACGGGCGGCGTGCACCGCATAGAACCGGGTGAGCGATGCGCCGACGCCGCCGTCCAAGGTCGTTAACGTGGCGATCAGGACGAACAGCAGAGACCAGATCCCAAAACCGTCAGGTCCCAGCACGCCGATAAGGTACGGAGTCAGGATAATATTTGTAATAAGGGGACAGGCCTGCGCAAGTCCATTGAGACCGATGTTCGACGAGAGCCGAGTACCTGACCGCGGTATCAGCGAGAGAGATCGGCGCCAATGGTGAGGATGTTTGTGCACTGCACCTCCTGCCACGACAACAAATCATGAATATTCTCAGGCCCACCAGCTCGGTATCTCGACCTGAATCCCCAGCTGATGCATAACAGATCAGCTGGTACGACCTCGCGCTGATCATGTTTCCGACCAAGCCACATGATCGAGAATCTGCCACTCGCTCATGTTCATGTGTCAGTAGGCTCCGGTAAATGCGGCCTGTCCAGCCTGCTCTGTACCGGTGGCTTTCCGAACGAAAATACCTACCAGACAGTAACGCACAACCTGACATTATGACTAGTCGAGGATCGTTAATCATGATGGGGGCACTGATCACTTTCCATCCAGGATAACAAGCGGCGCAGGCAACTGCCACATATTTATGATCATGAGATCGACTGCTAACTCACCGTGCCCGCGCCTTCGACGCTTCGCTGTCGTCAGCGCTGACACTTGAGATTCCGGCGCGCTGGCTCATGCAACGGCAGTAGAAGAATTCCCCCCTGATCCGGAGGCGGTGCCGCTCGGTCAACACATAGCGTAAATCAGCAACGTGTTCGACCTGCAAAAAAGATCCAGATAAATGGAAATCATGATGGAGTCAAGTGGAATCCATGTCGCATTGACATAGCCTCCTCGCCCACATCCTACGAGGCGCGGTTTAGTCAGCCTGAATGGAACAGTCCTGGGAGACGAAAGGATATATAGGATGCGAGGCCTTATGGCATTTGGACGCGGGCCCCTGTCAGTGCATTGGGGCCCGCAGCCTCGAGAAAATGACGAAAAGAAGCATAAGTGCACGCCTGTAGAAGGCCGACAAGGTTTTCTTGGTCGCCCCGCTTCCTCACAACAGGGGCTTCGTACCCTGGTGGTCGGTGCCGGCGCAGCTGGTCGGACTCTCATCCGGGACCTTCGCCGGGTACCAGACTACGGGCTGCAGCCGGTCGGCCTACTCGACGATACACCCGCCACGCGGCCGGTTGCCCGTCTTCCCATA
This sequence comes from Protofrankia sp. Cj3, assembly GCF_917627355.1. Lineage (NCBI taxonomy): Bacteria > Bacillati > Actinomycetota > Actinomycetes > Frankiales > Frankiaceae > Protofrankia > Protofrankia sp. Cj3. The sequence continues at coordinate 18,868 of NZ_CAKJTR010000038.1, forward strand.
TTTGGTGGTCTCGCCGATGTCCGGCGGATCGTCATCGAACAGCGGATCGACGCCGTTCTCATTGCCATTCCGTCACTGCCGTCTGATCGGCTCCGTGCTTTGACCCGCGAGGTGGCAGCGACCGGCGTACGTGTCCGCTACCTGCCGTCCTTTCTTGCCGCAGTCGAACGTGACGCCTTCGCGACCGACCTGCGCCATCCGGACCTGGGCGCCCTGCTATGCCGCAAGGAACGGCAGGTTCTGCAACCGACAGGGCGAACGGCGATTGCTGGGAAGCGGGTTCTGGTCACCGGAGCGGGAGGTTCCATCGGCAGTGAGTTGTGCCGGCAGCTACGCAATTACGAGCCCATGTCCGTACACATGCTCGACCACGACGAATCAAACCTGCATAGTCTGCAGCTCCAGCTCGACGGAGATGCGCTCCTGGACACCGATGACCTGATTATCGCCGATATCCGGGACGCGGAACGAATTCATCATGTTTTCCGGTCGATCCGACCGGAAGTCGTATTTCACGCGGCGGCGCACAAGCACCTTCCCTTGCTGGAGCGGCATCCCTGTGAGGGAACGAAGTCCAACGTTCTCGGCACACATCATCTCATGCAGGCAGCCTGTGAGCACCACACCGAACGGTTCGTACTCATCTCGACGGACAAGGCCGCTGACCCGAGATCGGTACTTGGTGCGACCAAACGACTGGCCGAGATGATTGTCCAGGCAAACGCGGAGGGCGTAGTGAGCGCCTGCACGGTCCGCTTCGGCAACGTCCTCGGCAGCCGCGGGTCATTTCTGAACGTCGTAGCCGACCAAATCGGAACTGGTGGGCCGGTAACCATAACACACCCTGAGGTCACCCGTTTTTTCATGACGGCGGAGGAGGCGGTCGGGCTGGTCCTCACAGCGGTGTCATTGGCGGAATGTGGTGAAACATTCGTCCTTGACATGGGCGAACCGGTCCGCATCGTGGACCTTGTCCACAACTATGCGGGGCAACTGCACCGGCCGGACATCCGCATTCAGTATACTGGGCTCCGGCCCGGCGAGAAACTGCACGAGACCCTGTTCAGTAAAAGTGAGCAGCGGCTACCCACGTCGGATCCGGCGATTTGGGCGACCCGATCAGAGGAATTGCCCGACAATTTCGCTGTCCGGCTCGAGGAACTGTACGCGGCGTCCGCAGCCGACGATTCACGAAGGGTACGCCAGCTGCTCAGTTGCCTGCTGCCCAGCTACGTCCCCGCATCGACCGACACGCACGAATTCTCCGCCGCGCTTGCGGCGCCTTACGCAGACGATTTCTGATAAACATTCTGATGCGCATGTTCCCACACGCGTGGCTTTGAGAAGCATATTGCGCGGCCGTCGGCCACCGACAGAGATGGTGTGATGGCCAACCGCTTACGATCACATAATCCGTCGGGTTGGGAGCCCGGGTGGGAGAGGATGACATGGAAACATTGGTGACAGGCGCCGCCGGGTTCATCGGGTCGCATTTGTGCGAGGCGCTACTCGATGCGGGGAACAGCGTGCGGGGGCTGGACGCCTTCACCGGCTACTACTCCCGGGCGAGTAAAGAAAAAAATGTTGCACGACTGCGTAGACATCCCGGCTTCAGGCTCGTGGAGGCGGATCTCGCCGAGGTGCCGTTGACATCCTTTGTCACTGGCGTCGACACGGTATTTCATCTGGCCGGACAGCCTGGAGTACGCACATCGTGGGGACCAGAATTCGATTTCTATGTGCGTCATAACATCGTCGCCACCCAGCGTCTGCTGGAGGCCTGCCGCGGTCGTCAGATACGTAAGCTGGTCTACGCCTCCAGCTCGTCCGTGTACGGCCACAGTGAGAAATATCCGACACCGGAAACGCTCTCAGCCCAGCCTTTTTCGCCCTACGGTGTGACAAAGCTGGCAGCGGAACATCTGTGCGAGGCGTACAACCAGAACTTCAACGTCCCGATTGTCTCGTTGCGCCTCTTCAGCGTATATGGACCACGGCAACGGCCGGATATGGCATTCGCGCGGCTTATCCATGCGGCTCTTTCCGGCACCAAGTTCGAGATCTTCGGGGACGGCGGACAGACCCGCGATTTCACTTTTGTCGACGATGTCGTGAACGCAATGCAGGACGCAGCCAAGTCCCCATGGTGCGGGATTGCGAATATCGGTGGCGGATCTCGTACCTCACTGAACAATGTCATTGAAATCGTTGAAGGGCTTTGCGACAACGTCGCTGTTCACCGCGGTCGCCGAGTCCCAGGCGACATCCGCCACACTGCCGCCGACACGTCGGTCGCCACCGCAAATTTCGGATACCGGCCGCGGACATCGCTGCCTGAAGGACTGGCCGCGATGGTCGCCTGGGACAGGTCTGCTGAGAAGGTGCTGATCGGATGAATGCCCGCTGGCTTCCTGCCCCGCCGCCCGTCGTGGATCCTGAGCAGATCCCCGCAAGCCCGCCGCCGGTTCGTATCAAGGTCCTGCATGTAATCACCCGCTTCGAAGCGGGAGCGGGTGCCAACACACTGCTGTCAGCGATCGGAATGGATCGACACCGCTACGAAGTATGGATTGCCGGACCGGAAACCAGTCCGCTGTGGGAACGAGCCGAACGTGCGGGGATCCGGACTGTCCGTATTCCCCAGCTCCGCCGTGAGATGGCGCTGGCCGCAGACCTTTTGGTACTGGTCCGCCTGGTCAGGCTGATACGCCGGGAGCGATTCGGTATCGTGCACACCCATTCGGCGAAGGGCGCCTTCCTTGGCCGGCTCGCTGCGCGGCTGTGCCGTTCGCCGGTGGTTATCTACACGCTGCACGGCCGTGAACCGTGGTGGCCGCAGCCGGACGCCTCCTGCTCACGGCCACGCGAAGTCATGCCGGCTGCTCTCCAGATTTCCGGCTTCCTCCAGACCTTTTCCTTTCTCGAGCGCGCCCTACGGTCGGCAACCCACGGCTTTGTCGCTGTCTCACCATCCGTAGCACGCGACTCTGTCCTGGCTCGGATCGCGGCGCCGGGGCGGGTGGAGGTGGTCCCGTCAGCCGTCGATCTCGACGATATACCTCACGACACCGATCAGACCGTGCGGGCCGATCTCGGAATCCCAGACGGGTTCCCGGTCGTGGGAACAGTCACTCGGCTCGACCCGCAGAAAGCCCCACTCGACTTCGTCCGGATGGCTGCATTGGTGGCGGCCCGCCGGCCTGGCGTTCGGTTCGTGATGGTCGGCGATGGGGAGCAGGCAGCCGAAGCTCGTACTCTGGCCAGCCGCCTCCGAGTAGACATTCTGTTCACCGGCTTCCGTTCCGACGCTGCCCGGATCGCATCAGCCTTCGACGTGTTCGTCGTGAGTTCACTGTATGAAGGCGTCGGACGGTCAGTAACGGAGGCGATGGCCTCCGGTCGAGCCGTGGTCGCCACCGCGGTGGACGGCATCTTCGATCTTGTCGCGCCCGGCGCGACCGGTATCCTCGCCCGTCCAAGAAAACCCGAAACTCTCGCCGAGTGTGTGTGCTGGCTGCTCGACCACCCGCTGGAAGCCGAACGCATGGGAACACAGGCACGGGCTTATGTGCGAGAACTATTCACTCGGCACAGAATGTGTACAACCCTCGATGAAACGTACACCAGGCTCCTCGGATTCGAATCCGTACCGCTCGATCAGCCGCGGCATTCGTGGGGACCCCGTCAGCACCATCTCCCCATGACGAAGCTCGTCAGCACCACGGCGCTCCCAGAACGGAAGCGACAATCAATGTGGACACCCGAATGAGACGACCGCCTGACGTCGACCCGGCTGCTAGCACCGCTGAATTTCAACGGACAACCGGTGGCGAGAGATACGGGGTGGACGAGCTGGCATCGGCGGGACCGGGAATCCCGCCGAGTACCGCTCGGCGCATCCTGGACGTGGTGGTGTCCGTGATGGCGCTGGTGTTGCTCTGGCCACTGCTGGTAACAGCAATGATCGTCGTCCGTATCGACTGCCCTGGTCCTTCTCTCTATCGCCAGGTTCGCGTGGGGCAGGGTGGGCACCGCTTCATGCTCTACAAATTGCGCACAATGCGGGTGGATCGCAGTGGCCCAGAAATCACCGCTCTCAGCGACCCCCGCGTCACCCGCGTCGGGGCATTCCTGCGGCGGACGAGCCTCGACGAGCTGCCACAGCTGGTCAACGTGCTGCGTGGCCAGATGACGCTCGTCGGCCCCCGTCCAGAAACGTTGGTGCTGGCAAGGCGTTATCCCGTGGAATATCGGTGGATTTTCAACCACAGACCCGGCCTGACGGGGCCCTGCCAGACCCGCTGCCGTGACCGGACCCAGCTGCCGCCCGGGATCATTGACATCGAGTATTACTACCTCTGTTATCTGCTCCCCCAGCGGGTCGCGCTGGACGAATGGTATCTGCGCCAGCCGACCCTCAGACGGACCATGCGGATGCTCTGGGACACCGCCCGGCACCTCGCCGGCCGGCCGCTCCGTCCACTCCGCTGATGAAAGCGCACGGGCGGCCACACAACGTGCTCCGCACGACCCGGTTGATCGTGGTGCCGGTGTTGCTGGATGGCAGCCTCATACAGCAGACGTAGGACCAGCGGGCCGGCAGCCCGATGCGTATTGGCACGGCTCTTTTTACCCTGGTCGTCAGCGCAAAATAAGGGCGAGTTCTCAGACAGCGACTTCGAAAGGAGGAGAAGAGCGTTGAGGTCGTAAAGTCAAGAAGGATTGGAGGATTGGTGGAAGTCGACGAGGCAGCGGCCCGCATTCTACGTCAGTACTGGTGGCTGATCACCACCAGCGTGGTAATTGCGCTCGTGCTTGGCGTGCTGGTTGCCCGCCCGGCCGACGGCCCGCGTTTTCGCGCCGCAGCCCGGGTTGTCCTCGCTCAGAAGGAGCCAAGCGACGCGACAGAAGCTGCGGCCGTCGTCAGCGAGGCGCGCGCACGCGTTACGAGCCGGTCCCTTGTGTCCGCCGCGCTTAAACAAGCACACATCGATCGTGACGTCAATTCACTGATTCGGGATATCTCCGTGCACAGTCTTGGTACATCATCGATAGTCGAAATCGAAGTTACTGACAGCGACGGCAGCGCTGTCGGGCCAATCACTCAATCACTCGCCGAACAACTGGCCCAGACACGCAACGACGCACAACTCGGCGGGCTTCCCACTATCCTGGCCGCGATCGATCGACAGGTCGACGCGCTGACCATACGCCGGGCGGACGTCGCAGCCAAGCTGGGAGGCCTGCCGTCGGGTACCGAGCAACAGCAGCTGCTAGCCCAGCAAGCCGAGCTGGACCGTGAGATCGGGGGCTTCACCGCACAACACGCACAACTCGCCACAAACGCGGCTAATATCCCACACACGGAGATTGTCGACCCTGCACAACGTGTCGCATCCCGGCAGACTCCACTAGCCCGGCACCTCGCGATCGCAGGCCTGCTCGGCTTCTTGGGGGGCGTTGTCCTTGCCACGACCGTGGAGATGGTCAGACCCACCGTGCCCGACGCGCGCAGGTTGGCCCGGCTGCTGGCCTGCCCACTGCTCGGCCGGGTATCGCGCCGCGACGGCCGACTTTTTCCAGCGGCGGGCCTTCCGTTCTCCCTGCGCACGGCTGCCCACCGATCCGGTGTTGACACAGTCGTACTCACCGCTATGCGCCCCGATGATGATCTTGCCGAGCTTGCGGTCCGGTTGAACGCTGCGCTTGCCGGCAGACCGCCGTCTGACACGGCCAGTGTGGAACCAAGCATACGGATGACGGACATAACAGGCATAAAGGAAAAAGAAATGGTCGAAACAATGCAACAGGGAGCCCGGAGCGGGCCTGCCAAGCGGGGAGACCGGGATGCGGCCCGTGCCACTTCCGGTCCACCAGCGGCTGATCTCAACGGCCAGGGCGCTGACGACGTCGCCCCGGTGGTAAGCCCGCACGCCCACGCGGAACAACTGGTGCGTGTCCGCAACCTGGCCGCACTTACCGACGAACCCATCCCGTCGGCCGGGCTCGTCGTGACCCATACAGGGTCCGTGCCCAGGTCGCGGGTCGCGCCGGTCAAGAACTTGTTGGCTACAACCGGATGGCCGTTGCTCGGAGTCATCGAGACACCCGCCGTTCGTCGTGGAGCCGAACAGCGATGATATCCCTCGCACCCGGCGTACACCGGACACCTCGTCGGTCCAGGCAGACAGACACCGACGGTCGGGTTCCCTTCGCCAGCACCGAAATAACCGAGGAGGCGCAGCAGGCGGCCGTTTGCGTGCTGGCCAGCGGATGGGTAACGGCCGGCCCGGAGACCGTCAGCTTCGAGAAGGAATTCGCTTCCTGGGTCGGCGCACCTGAAGCAGTGGCTGTCAGCTCCTGTACAGCGGCAGTCGAACTCGCTCTGCTGGCGCTCGGACTACCGACTGGCGCCAAGGTTCTTACCCCGACTTTGACCTTCTGCGGGGCGGTACACGCCATCGTGCACGCTGGTCTGCGGCCGGTTCTTGTTGACGTGGATGAGGAAACCCTGACGGTCTCGCCCGAAGGTGTCGCTGCCGCCGCCCGCTCAGGCGCCGCCGCAATGATCATACAGCACATGGCGGGCTACCCCGCCAACGTGACGTCACTGGCTGAGGCCGCCGGGCTGAAAACCGGCTCGGTCATCGAAGACGCCGCACACGGCCTCGGCGCTGCCGTCGGCATGCAACCGGTCGGCTCTCTGTCCGGAGCGACCTGCTTCAGCTTCTATGCCACCAAGGCCCTACCTATCGGCGAAGGCGGAGCCATAACAACCGGGGATCCGCAGTTGGCGTCCAGGCTACGCCGCATGCGGCTGCACGGGATGAATCAGGATGCGTGGCGGCGCTACCTGCCCGGAGGCTCCTGGCAATACAGCGTCGAAGACCGCGGTCTCAAAGCCAACTTCACCGACATCCAGGCCGCGATCGGTCGCGCCCAACTGCGCCACCTCGATCGTTGGCAGCGGTGCCGGGCAGCGGTAGCGGCACGCTACGACGCGCTGCTCACGGCAGTACCGGGAATTGCACTGCCACCGCGGCCCGAATCCGGCCGACATGCCTGGCATCTTTATGTAGTCCGTATCCTACCGGAATTCGGCGTCGACCGGAACACCACGATCGAGATACTTGCCGAGAACGGCATCGGCACCTCGGTGCATTTCATACCAGTCCATCAGCATCCCTATTTCCGAAGGCTGCTCGGTGATGATGCCTGTGCCTGCCTCCCAGTGGCTGACCGGATCTCTCCCCAACTTCTCTCGCTGCCGCTTCACCCGGCTCTGGCAGATGACGACGTAGAACGGGTGTGCGCGGCACTCACGCGGATCGCCCGGCAGGCGGGCTGACCCACCCCTGCGTCCGTCACGTGGTTCCGATTATCGGATCATCATCCGTGGCCGCGCTGCCTCCGCCCTTCCCGCCCGGTCCAGGGCGCTGGATTCGGGCAGCGGCGAAGGCGGGCCCGCGGGTGGGTCGGTGTGTCATGCTGGGGAGCGCGACAGCAGTGGAGGAAGCCGGTGGGAGTCCGGCGCGGTCCCGCCACTGTCACCGGGGAGCAACCTCTCACCGTACGTCACGGCCGCGACAGCGGTTGGAAGGCCGAGAGGAAGCGCTGATCCGGAAGTCAGGATACTCCGGCCGTCCGCACCGTTACCGAGGGCGAGGAAACCCGAGGGGGGAGTGTGGTATGCCCACGCACGCTTATGACCCGGTGATCAGCACACGACTCGGTGCACGATCCGGCGCACCGCGGCACCGGGCACCATGACGGCCTACCCACTGTCCGCGGTTGTGGGCATGGACGACCTGCGGCTCGCGCTCCTGCTCAACGCGGTGTCACCAGCGATCGGCGGAGTGCTCGTCCGCGGGGAGAAGGGCACCGCCAAGTCCACAGCGGTACGGGGTCTTGCCGTGCTGCTCCCGCCCGTGAACGTGGTGACCGGCTGCCGGTTCTCCTGCGACCCGGGCGCGCCCGAGCCCGACTGCCCCGACGGGCCACATCCACCTGAGGCCCGGCCGACCACCCGTGCGGCACGTCTGGTGGAGCTGCCGGTCGGCGCCTCCGAGGACAGGGTCACCGGGGCGATCGACCTCGACCGGGCGCTCGCCGAAGGCGTCACCGCGCTGCGCCCCGGGCTGCTCGCCGCCGCCCATCGGGGCGTGCTCTACGTCGACGAGGTCAACCTCCTGCACGACCATCTCGTCGACCTCCTGTTGGACGCGGCCGCGCTCGGCGTGGCCCACGTCGAACGCGACGGGGTGTCCGTTCGCCATGCCGCCCGCTTTCTGCTGGTCGGGACGATGAACCCCGAGGAGGGGGAGCTGCGCCCACAGCTGCTGGACCGCTTCGGGCTGACCGTCGAGGTAGCCGCCAGCCGCCAGCCACAGGTGCGGGCCGACGTGGTGCGCCGCCGGCTGGCCTACGACGCCGACCCGGCCGCTTTCGCCGCCAGGTGGATCGATGAGGAGGCCACACTCGCGGCAAAAATCCTCACCGCTCGTGAACGGCTACCTGGTGTCGGGCTGCCCGATCCCGTCCTGCGTCAGGTCACCGCGGTCTGCGCCGCGTTCGACGTGGACGGCATGCGCGCGGACGTGGTCGTGGCCCGCACCGCGATGGCGCTGGCCGCGTGGGAGGGCCGGGTGACCGTCGACACCGACGACGTCCGCCGCGCCGCCCTCCTGGCACTGCCGCACCGGTGCCGCCGCGGCCCGTTCGACGCGCCCGGCCTGGATGAGGAAACCCTCGTCCAGGCGTTGGACGAGGCCTGCGAGGACAAGGCGCGTGCCAAGGACGATGCGCGGGCGCACGCCGGAGCGCCACCCGCCGACCCAGGCACAGGCACAGATCCAGACCCGGCCCCGCCCACCGGCGGCGGGGGAGACGGCGGTCGCGGAGGCGGCGGCAGGGGGCCGGCACCGAGCGGGCCGGGAACGACAGCGGAACAGGCGGCCGGAGCGGACGTCGTCCCATCCCCGCGTCCCGCGGAAGGCAGCGGCGCCGGAGGTGGGGATGGGGAACGCGGGGATGGGGGCCCCAGCGGGCCCGAACCCGGCGGTGGCGCGGCGCGGGCGCACCGTCGCGCCGGCAGTCCTGGCCCGTCGTTTCGCCCGCGCCGCCTGGAGGTCCCCGGCACCGGGACGCTTGCGGGCGCGGCCGGCCGGCGCGCACGCGCCCGTACCTCCCGCGGTGCGGTCGTCACCACCTCCCCGGACGCGCCCGGCCTGCACCTGCCGGCAACCCTGCGAGCGGCCGCGCCCTGGCAGCACGCTCGTGGACGTACCGGCCCAGGGCTCGTGCTGTGTCCCGCTGACCGGCGCGGGGCGGTCCGCCAGGGACGCGAGGGCAATCTCGTCCTGTTCGTGGTGGACGCCAGTGGTTCGATGGCCGCCCGTGCCCGGATGCGTACGGTCACCGGCGCCGTGCTGTCCCTGTTGCTGGACGCCTATCAGCGTCGCGACCGGATCGGAATGATCATATTTAGGGGTTCCCGCGCCGATCTCGTCCTTCCCCCGACGTCCAGCGTGGAGGTCGGCGCGGCACGGCTCGCGTCCCTGCCGACCGGCGGTCGTACCCCGCTCACGGCCGGGCTTACCCGTGCGGGCGAGCTCCTCGCTACCGAACGCCGCCGTGACCCGCACCGGCGGCCGTTGTTGATCGTCGTCACCGACGGCCGTGCCACCGCGGGCCCGGATCCGATCGCGGCCGCGCGGACGCTGGCCCGCACCGGCGTGGCGAGCGTCGTCGTCGACTGCGAGAGCGGCCATGTCCGCCTGGGCCTGGCCGGACGCCTCGCGACCGCGCTGGGCGGCACGGCCATCCCGATCGACGCCCTGTCAGCCACTGCTTACCAGACGGCTACGGCTCACCAGACGGCCAGCCGCGCGGCCAGGGGTACGGCTGGCCCGCGGAGAGCCGATCCGCGGAAGGCCGCCTAGACATGCCACAGGGACAGCCCAGCGTCGTGCCCGACGACGGCCTGACCACCCGAACGCGCCGGGACCGGGCGCTATTGATCATCCATACCGGCGATGGCAAGGGAAAGTCGACCGCGGCGTTCGGGCTCGCGCTGCGGGGCTGGGCACAGGGCTGGGATGTCGGGGTGTTCCAGTTCGTCAAGTCCGCGAAATGGCGGATCGGAGAGGAACGGGCGCTGCGCGCCCTGGCCGCGACCGGCGAGGGCGGCGCCGTCACCTGGCACAAGATGGGCGAGGGCTGGAGCTGGGTACAACGCCGGATCGACCCCACGGCAGAACCAGCCGAGGCCGCCCGCGAGGGCTGGGCGCAGATCCGTCGGGACATCGCCGCGCAGACCTACCAGCTCTACGTCCTCGACGAGCTGACCTACCCGCTGACCTGGGGATGGATCGACACCGACGAAGTCGTCGAGGTGCTGCGTACCCGCCCGGGACGCCAGCATGTCGTGGTGACCGGCCGCGCCGCGCCGCCCGCGCTGGTCGACGCCGCCGACCTGGTCACCGAGATGACCAAAGTGAAGCATCCGATGGACGCCGGGCAAAAAGGCCAGCGGGGGATCGAATGGTGACCGCCCCGGGCCTGCGCCCGCCCCAGCCGGTGATCCCACAACTGGTGATCCCACGGCTGGTGATCGCCGCCCCGGCGAGCGGTGCCGGCAAGACCACCGTGGCGACCGGGCTGATGGCCGCGTTCACCGCCCGCGGCCTGCGGGTCTCCCCGCACAAGGTCGGGCCGGACTACATCGACCCGACCTACCACGCCGTCGCCAGCGGACGCCCCGGCCGCAACCTCGACGCCGTCCTCTGCGGGGAGCACCGGATCGCGCCGCTGTTCGCCCACGGCGCCCACGGCGCCGACCTCGCCATCGTCGAGGGCGTGATGGGCCTGTTCGACGGGGTGTCACTGCCCGGACCCTGCCAGCCCACCGACTTCGCCTCGGCCGCCCATGTGGCCCGCCTTCTCGACGCCCCGGTCGTGCTGGTGCTCGACGCGTCCGCCGTGGGCCGCTCGGTGGCCGCCACCGTGCACGGCTTCGCCACTTGGGACGACCGGGTGCGCCTGGGCGGGGTGGTGTTCAACCGGGTGGGCTCGGCCGGTCACGAACGGCTGCTGCGGGACGCGGTCGCCGGTCTCGGTATCGCCGTGCTGGGCGTCGCGCGCCGCGATGATCGGGCCGCGGTGCCATCCCGGCATCTCGGGCTCATGCCCGCGGCCGAGCGGGCACCGGCCGCGGCCGAGGCTGTCGGCGCGCTCGGCGCGCTGGCTACCGCATCATTCGATCTTGATGCCGTACTCGCGCTCGCCCGGTCAGCACCGCCGCTGCGCGTGCGGCCCTGGTCGCCGGCCACCACCATCCCCACCGTGATCCCCACCGCGGCACCGGCACCGGCACCGGCGTCGGCGTCGGACCGGCCGGCGCGGATCGCGGTCACGGGCGGGCCGGCGTTCACCTTTGGCTACGCCGAACAGGTCGAGTTGCTGCTGGCCGCGGGAGCCGAGGTGATCACTGTCGACCCGCTGCGTGACGAGGCCCTGCCGAGCGGCTGCGACGGGCTGATCATCGGTGGTGGCTTCCCCGAGGAACACGCATCCGCGCTCGCCGCGAACACGACCCTGCGCGCCGACGTGGCGGCGCTGGCGGACCGGGGCGCGCCGGTCGTCGCCGAGTGCGCGGGCCTGCTGTACCTCGCCCGTTCCCTGGACGGGCATCCGATGTGCGGGGTGCTCGACGCCGACACCGCGATGAGCCCCCGGCTCACCCTTGGTTATCGACGGGCCGTGGCCGCCTGCGACAGCCCGATTGCCAACGCCGGTACCCCAGTGACCGCGCACGAGTTCCACCGCACAGCGGTGCTGGCTGCCCGCGAAACCGCCCGCACCGGGGCCGCACGGCCGGCATGGCGTGTCGAAGGCCGA
>NZ_CAKJTR010000038.1:30940-33515 GCF_917627355.1 Protofrankia sp. Cj3
GGCGATCGGGATGATCGGCTGGAGGGCTTCGTGCGCGGTGGGGTACACGCGTCCTACCTGCATCTGCACTGGGCGGGTGTACCCGGCGCGGCCACGCGCTTCGTCGCGGCGGCGAAGCAGGCCAGGCATGGGAGCCATGGGAGCCACGGGAACGGGCCGCGATGGCCGCAATGAGCGCGCAGCCGGCCCCGGGCGACCGGCTGATGGGATGCGCGCTGGCCGGCGCCGGTTTCGAGGCCGCGGGAGGCCCGCTTGCCACAGCCCGGTTACGGCCGTAACCGGCCCGATGGTCGTCTACCGGCGGCGACCACTAGTCGTCGGAGTCGGCGCGAGCCGCGGCGCACCCGCACGGGAAGTTCTCGACCTGGTCGAACACGCGCTGGCCGACGCGGGCCTGTCACCGCTGGCGGTACGCCACCTCGCCACCGTCGACGCCAAGCGCGATGAGATCGGCATCGTCTCGGCCGCCCGTGCCCGGGGCTGGCCGCTGCTGTTCCACCCGGCCGCGGCGCTCGCCACGGTTGACGTGCCCAATCCCTCGGATGTGGTGCGGGCCGCGGTCGGGACGCCGAGCGTGGCCGAGGCGGCGAGCCTGCTCGGTGCCGACAGTCTCCCAGCGGCTGGCGCTGCGCTTGTCGTGCCCAAGCGGGCGAGCGCACATGCCACCGTGGCGGTGGCCCGCCACCGTCCCCGCGACTGGTTGACGATCGTCGGTCTCGGCTCCACGGCCGGCCGGGGCCTTGACCACTCAGCCATGACGCCAGGCTGATCGTCGCGCACGCCGCGCGCCAGACCCGGCCGCTCTCGCGTACCGGCAATGAGCTCGCCAACAATGGCGCGGAAAGTCAGCGCCCGGACCCGGCCGACATCGATAATAATGACGCAAGAAAAATGTACGCAAACGAAACCGGATTCGGTGCCGACACTCGTTTTCGCTAAGCAATAGTGGGTGTGCTTCCGGGAGCGGGGCTGTGGTGCGTGCGTCGCGAGGCGAAAGCCGGCGCCGGGGCGCCGGGGCGAAAAACGGTACGGTGGAAAAGGAATGAGGGAGAGGAAGGGCTGCGGTGGGTGACACCGGAATGGGCCAGGATACGGATGGTCATCATACGGATGGCCACGGCGGTCACCGGCATGATGTGGCAGCGGACGCCGACCGCCGCTGGTTGACGATCGCGCTGGGCCTGATCAGCGGCTACCTCACGGCAGAGGTCGTCGTCGGCCTGCTGGCGCACTCCCTGGCCCTGCTGTCGGACGCGGCCCACATGCTCACCGACGCGTCGTCGATCGTGTTGGCGCTGGCCACGCTGTGGCTCGCGGCCCGGCCCGCCCATGGCTCATACACGTTCGGGCTGCGCCGCGTGGAGATCCTCTCCGCCCAGGCCAACGGCATCACCCTGCTGCTGCTGGCTGGCTGGCTCAGCTACCAGGCAGTCGTTCGGCTCCTGGCACCGAGCGCGGTGGCCGGCGGGCTCGTCCTGGGCACCGCGCTCGTCGGCGTGTGCGTCAACATCGCCGCGACCTGGGCGATCAGCCGAGCCAACCGGGCCAGCCTGAACGTCGAAGGTGCTTTCCAGCATATCCTCACCGATCTCTACGCGTTCCTCGCGACCGTCCTCGCGGGCGTCGTCATCCTCGTCACCGGATGGGATCGCGCCGACTCGGCCGCCTCGATTGTCGTTGTCATCCTCATGGTGAAAGCAGGCGTCGGGCTCCTACGCGCTTCCGGCCGGATTTTTCTCGAGGCCGCGCCGGACGGGATCGACCCGGACGGCATCGGTGCCGCCATGGCCCGCCGGCCCGGTGTCAGCGAAGTCCACGATCTCCACATCTGGCAGATCACCTCCGGGGAGCCGGCACTGTCCGCGCACGTCCTCGTGCTCCCCGACGCCGACTGCCACGCCGTCCGCGTCGATCTGGACGGCTGGCTGCGAGACGACCACCGCATCGACCACACCACCCTGCAGGTGGACCATCAACCCACCGAGGCACACCACGCCGACGCGATTCATCGTGGCGTACAGCCTCACCCACACTGCGTCACGTCACACGGCAGGACGCACTACGCCGCGGCCTCCCTGCCGACCTGAACACAGTCGATCTGAACACAGTGGGCCCGAAGCGGATGCTCGTCGAACCGGCCGATCCCGATGTGGATCCACGCTGGCCCCCGCGGCGCCAGGGGCCGCGCCGCGCACCGCTCCCGCGGCTGGCCGTCATTTCCGTCGGCGGCGCGCTGGGGGCCTGCGCCCGCTACGGCATGGCGCTGCTCTGGCCCACCCCAGCGGGGGCGTTCCCCTGGGCCACGCTGGTCGTGAACGCCTCCGGATGCGCGTTCATCGGGCTGCTCATGGTAATGGTCACCGAGCTGGATACGGTACATCCACTGGCGCGGCCGTTCCTGGGCACCGGGGTGCTGGGCGGGTTCACGACCTTCTCCACATATGCGCTCGACGCCGAGGGGCTGGCAGCGGGCGGACACGCCGGGACGGCGCTGGTATACCTGGTACTGACCATGGCAAGCGGGCTCGGCGCGGTCTGGGCCGCGACCCTGGCAACACGATCGTTGCTGGCGCGG
>NZ_CAKJTR010000038.1:33861-37055 GCF_917627355.1 Protofrankia sp. Cj3
TGGCACAGTGGGCACGGCTCGGTCACAAGGCGGACACGTGAACTGGTTGCTGGTAATCATAGGCGCGATGATCGGCGCGCCGTTGCGCTACCTGACCGACCGGCTGGTGCAGGCCCGGCACGACACGGTGTTCCCGTGGGGCACGCTCACCGTTAACATGATCGCCAGTGGTGTCCTCGGCATGGTCACCGGGGCGGTGCGCGCGGGAGCGGCGTCCTCCCAGGCAGCACTGCTGGTCGGTACCGGGCTCTGCGGGGCGTTGAGCACCTGCTCGACGTTCTCCTACGAGACGCTACGGCTCGCCCAGGACGGCACCCGGCTGCTCGCCGTGGTGAACGTCGCCGGCAGCGTGCTGGCCGCTGTCGGCGCCGTCGCGGCCGGGACGCTTCTCGCCCGGGGGGTGTGGGGGTAAGAATCCCGGGGGGTGTGGGGGTAAGAACGCAGCCCCATCCACCCGGACGCCACTCCCTGATCCAAGGCCCTCTTGCCGCAGCCTCTTATCCGCCATGTCGGCTAGACATGCTGTCAGAGCTAGACATGCTGTCAGCCAGACGTGATGTTTTTAACATTCTTCGGAGCTTTCCACGGAGACCCCGTCGTGTCGCGTCCGACGGGCTCGGTTGACTGCCAGACCCGGCGCCAGTGAGCGGTCCGCGCACTCCGAGCGGGCGGGTTCGGGCTGGCGGGCGTGGCGCGTAGCGACTCCCACCATGACGTGGCGTCCTCGGCCAGCAGCCGGGAGACCTCACCGAAGATCCGGTCGGTGAAGAAACGAAGGTCATCACTGGCTGGCCACAGAGGCCGGCCAAAACGCACGGACACCGCCGGCCGGCCAGGCAGCGTCCACCCGCGTCCGCGTGGCATCGCGGCGAAACTGCCACGGATGGCGACCGGCACCACCGGAACCCCACAGGTGATCGCCAGATGTGCCGCGCCGAACCGGAAACGGGTGAGCTGGCCGTCCCTCGACCTCGTCCCCTCCGGGAAGATCACAAGATTCCAGCCGTCCGCGAGCAGATCCGCGGGCGCGGTCGAGGGGGCGCCCCCGCGGCGCTCGATCGGTACGGTCGCGAACAGGAAGGCCGTGCCCAGCCCCCGCCACCAGCTACCGAAGAAGTAGTCGGCGGCGGCGGCCACGGCCGTGTGGTCGCGCACCTGCCGCGGCAGCGCGCACAACAGCAGTGGCGCGTCCAGATGGCTCGCGTGGTTCGACACGAAGAGCGCGGGCGCTCGAAGCCCGTCGATGGCGTCCAGTCCTGTCACCGACAGCGACAGATTCGCGTCCAGGAGCGGGCGCATCCCGACCTCGAGAGCCGCGACCCGGGCCGCCCGCATCGCCGGTGTGCGCGCCCAGGCCGTGGGGAACTCTCTGGCCACCGCCGGTAGCTGGTGTGGCTCAGCTGAACGCGGTACCGGTGGCCTGGCCCCCCAGCGCCAGCCGCGGGCCACCTCACGCAGCCCGGCCCCGGCCGGGCGGGGCGCCATCAGCGCACGTCCGCGATGACGTGCGGCGGGGAGTGCAGGTAGGTCATGGACGGATCGCGGCCGACCGTGCCCGACACCATCTCCAACGCGTCCGCCAGGGTGGACGCGGCCCGAAAGCCCATCCGCGCGCAGGCGGCCCGGTCACCACCGACCCACACCACATCCCCCAGGTGATCCATGGCATGCGCACCCCAGTACCACATATAGAACGGGTGCACGCCGTGGTAGGCATGCGACGTGCGGTACAGGTGGGTGTACCAGGGGTCGGTCGCGTACTGCTTCTCGAACGTGGTCTCGATCGTCGCCGGGTCGGTGGACTCGGCGAGAACCTCCTCGAAGAAATCCACATACGACGGATGATGGAGCTGAGAGAACTCCGGCGTCACCGGATGGTAGAGGATCATCGCCCCGCCGCGGCGGACCAGGGGCCGCCCTCGGTACATGTTGAAGAAGTACCCGAGCCCGAGGCACATCGCGAGGATCGGGTTGAGCACCGAGTTCACGTTGTACGGCCCCAGGTAGGGCAGGCCCACGACCAGCACGTCGCTTTGCCCGTTCACCTCGACAAGCTGCTGGCGGTGCACGTTCGCGAGCGTCTTGGCGTGCACGGCCTCGGTCTCGCCCGCGTGCACGCCGGTCACCCCGTACCCAGCGACAAGATCCTGGAAGAGCTTGCGGCGAGGACGGACCGGCATGGCCGCGAGCCCCCTCGACATCCCGAACGCCATCGCCTGGTCACGGATGGACCACTCCCATTCCCGCTTCATCAGAAAGGCGTAGCGGGACGGGAAGGAGGCGTTGTTCACGGTCGTCTCCACCGTGAATATCTTCAGGTGATCGGCCAGCAGCCGGCCCATCCGCCACGCCGAGGAGTGCATGGCCGAACGGGTGTGGTCCATGAACGAACGCGAATGGATCATTGTATGACTGTTGTGATGGTGGCGCAGGCTGTTGTAGGACGCGAGCCCGATCGGCACCGACTTGTGGCCACCGTCCATCGCCACCATGTTGACATTGACATAGACCAGCAGGTCCGATTCGGCGGCCCGTCGGTTGATTTCGACGTCCTCACCGTTCTCGGTCAGGCCGATATGCGTCAGATTGTCCCTGTCCTCCGCGTCATGGTTGTAGAGGCTGTCCGGCCAGAACGAGCGGAACACCCGTTCCCCGACAGTCCGCTCGATCTCGGCGGCGGTCATCCGGCGGTGCAGCGCGTTCGCCACGATAAGCACCACGTCGTCCACGCCGGCCTCGGCCGCGATCGTGAGCACCTGCTCGATCACCCGCTGGCGGATGTCGGGCCGGCGCATCGGCGGCAGCGGAATCGACAGGTCGTCGAAGGCGATCGTGAGGCGCATCCCCGGCCGCAGCAGCGCCCGCAACGGCTCGCTGTTCTCCGGCTCGGCCAGCGCCCGGCCGATCGCCGCGTCGACGTCAGCCAGCTCCGGCAGCGACTCCGGCGGGTAGACGACCCGCGTGCCGAGCGGGAAACGCTCCAGCCCGAACCCCTCACCCTGGTGTACGAGCAGCGGAGGAGTCCGCTCATCGACCTCGAGCACGAACCCCGGTCTCACCTGTGCGATCCCCTCACGCGCGAGTCCGGCTGAGCGGCGCTTCCGCCGCCAGCCGCCATCCAGTAAGCGTCCCAGTGAATGTTGTAGTCCTTACGAACAGATTGCACACTCGCCTCATCAGGGCGCCATCAGGTC
>NZ_CAKJTR010000039.1:0-1318 GCF_917627355.1 Protofrankia sp. Cj3
TGGACTCGCCGTCGATCCTTCCAGGTCGGTCGCGCATCCGCCGGTTTTGCGCTCGGTTGCGCGACCAGGGAGTGATCGGTTCTCCGCTCGGCGGCACTCCCGGTCCAGCTGACCGTGACCGGTCTGGCTTTTTCGGTCAGGATAGGCACGGTAACGGTTCGGTTCACCGGACCGGCGGGATGTTGTGGATGCGCGGGACGCCTGGATGATGTGCGGGACGCCTGGACACGGAGGAGTGTGCGATGCAGCTCGGTGTGCACGTGGTGCGGTTCACCTGGCCGGGTGGGACCGAGGCGATCGCGCCGGTCCTGGGGCGCGCGGCCCGGATCGCCGATGACGCGGGGGTGGCCCGTCTCAGCGTGATGGACCACTACTTCCAGATGGAGGCGATGTTCCCCGCGGACGAGCCGATGCTGGAGGGCTACACGACGCTGGGATTCCTGGCCGCCCACACTTCGAGGCTGCGCCTCGGCCTCCTGGTCACCGGCGCGACCTACCGGCATCCGGGGCTGCTGGCGAAGATCGTCGCGACGCTGGACGTGCTCTCGGGCGGGCGGGCGGAGCTCGGGATAGGCACCGCCTGGTACGACCGCGAGCACTACGGCCTGGGCGTACCGTTCCCGCCAATAGCCGAGCGGTTCGAGCGGCTGGAGGAGACGCTGCGGATCTGCCGGCAGATGTGGAGCGACGACAACGGCCCGTTCGAGGGCCGGCACTACCAGCTCGCTGAGACGCTCTGCGTTCCCGCGCCGATCAGCCGGCCACGGCTGCCCATCCTGATCGGGGGGAGCGGGGAGAAGAAGACGCTGCGGCTGGTCGCCACCTACGCGGATGCCTGCAACCTGTTCGCGCCCTCGGTGGACGAGGTCGCGCACAAACTCGACGTGTTGAAGGCGCACTGCGACCGGGCCGGCCGCGACTACGCCGAGATCACCAAGACGATTCTCTACCGCGGTGACGCGTTGACCCGGGGTGAGCCGAGCGCGTTCCTGGCTGAGATGGAGCAGCACGCCCGGATCGGCGTGGACGCGGTAATCGTGACGCCGCCCGGCGGCGAGCCGGCGGACGCCTGGATCGAACGCGCCTGTGTGCCGGTCGTCAAGGATCTTGCCGACATCGGTACCGGCTCCTGATCGTCTGCTGCCCGCACCGTGGGACCCGCGACACGCTAACGATCCCCGGCGGCGAGGTGTAGCTGCGGGCGGGTGGGGTCCCGCAGGTCGGTTCCAGCGGCCAGCCATCGCCGCTGGAGCTCGGCCGCTCCATGCACCCGCTTGAACGCCGACTCCTGCGGGGTCATCGGCAGCACCGGCAGGAA
>NZ_CAKJTR010000039.1:1560-5334 GCF_917627355.1 Protofrankia sp. Cj3
GCCAGCAGGGCGAGCCGCCGGGCGACGCTGTCACGCTGGTCCTTCAGGGAAAGCAGCAGCTCGGCGCGTGGTCCGGCCGGGTCGAGCATCGAGGCCGCCGGATTGCCCATGGGGGAGCGGGACATCCCGAGGGTCGCGTAGCGGACGACTCCCCGCGCGGGGTGGCCGAAGCGCAGGACCTCGATGGGCTCGGCACCGAGAAACGTGATCTCCGCGCGTCCGGTCTCAGGCCCGAGTTCCCGGATCAGGTGGGTCTCCACCCGCCTGAGCACCTCTGAGCCGTCCAAACCGCCCAGGCCATCCAGATTTGCCAAGCCGTCCACGGGATCGACCTTACGGGCCCGCTGAACCCGTTGGCAGCCGACCGGCTCCGCCAACGGGCACCGCCACCCGCTGACGGGGCCAGTTGGCAGGAAGGATCTCCGGAGTTTCGTGGGATCGGCTTCGTGGGATCAGCAAACGTGGCTTGGGCGCGCAGGCTCCGAATGATCATCTGTGGTCGATGGTTTCGGAAGCGATTGCTCAGTCCAGATGACCTTGCCGTTGGACGTGTAGCGGACTCCCCACCGCCGGGTGAGCTGAGCGATCAGGAACAGGCCGCGCCCGCCCTCGTCGGTGCTGCTGGCGCGGCGCAGCCGGGGGGATGTGCTGCTGGTGTCGGATACCTCGCAGATCAGTGCGTGGTCGTGGAGCAGGCGGACCTGGATGGGGCCGGCCGCGTGCCGGATTGCGTTGGTGATCAGTTCACTGGCGACCAGCTCGGTGGTGAAGGCGATGTCCTCCAGTCCCCAGTCGGCCAGTTGCCGGGTGACCGCGGCGCGCATGCTGGAGACGACTGTCGGGTCGGCGGGCAGCTCCCAGCTGGCGTGGCGTTCCGCGTCCAGCGCATGGGTCCGAGCCACCAGCAGCGCGACGTCGTCGCCTGGATGGGCCGGCAGCATGGCCGCCGCCAGCGCCTGGCAGGTCTGTTCCGGCGGCCGGTCGGGATGGGCCAGCAGGCGTCGGAGCTGCTCAAGACCGGCGTCGATGTCACGGTGCCGGTCCTCGATGAGCCCGTCGGTGTACAGGACGAGCTGGCTGCCGGGGGACACCTCGAACTCGGCTGTTTCAAAGGGCAGCCCGCCAAGCCCGAGCGGCGGCCCGGCAGGCAGATCGAGGAACTCCACGGTGCCGTCGGGGTGGATAAGCGCGGGCATCGGGTGTCCGGCGCGCGCCATGGTGCAGCGCCTGGAGACCGGGTCGTAGACCGCGTACAGGCAGGTTGCCCCGATCAGCCCGTGCCCGCCCGGCTCGGTGCTTTCCTCCTCGTCCAGCCGGTTGACCAGATCGTCGAGATGCGCGAGAAGCTCATCAACGGGCAGGTCCAGGGCGGAGAAGTTCTGGACGGCGGTGCGCAGGCGGCCCATGGTGGCGGCGGCGTGCAGGCCGTGGCCGACAACGTCACCGACCACCAGGGCAACCCGGGCGCTGGACAGCGTGATGACGTCGAACCAGTCGCCGCCCACCCCGGACTGGGCGGGCAGGTAGCGGTGGGCGACTTCGACGGCGTGCTGTTCGGGCAGCCCCCGGGGGAGGAGGCTGCGCTGGAGGGCGAGCGCGAGCCCATGCTCGTGGGTGTAGCGGCGGGCGTTGTCAATGCAGACGGCGGCTCGGGCGACCAGCTCCTCGGCGAGGGACAGGTCGTCCTCCTCGAAGGCGCCGGCCCGCGCGCAGCGGTAGAAGCTGGCGACGCCCAGCGTGTCGCCGCGGGCGCGCAGCGGGACTGTCATGAGCGAGTGGATGCCATGGTCGGGGGGGATCCCGCCGCATGCGGGGTCCCCGGCCAGCTCGCCCTCCCCGGCCAGCTCCCCGGCCGCGGCGTGTGGATCCGGCTCGAGAACGGGATGCCCGGTGGTGAAGCAGCGGGCCTGGGGGGCCGACGGAAGGTAGTTCAGCAGGTCGCCCGGCGGGCGGAACGCGCGTCCCGCCGTGATGCCGTGGATGGCGGTGCGGCGTAGTCCTTCATGTATGTCGGTCGGTTCGTCCCCGCGCAGGACCGAGTCAGGCAGATCAACCGTGACGTGGTCGGCGAACCGCGGGACCGCGACATCGGCCAGTTCCTGGGCGGTCCGCGTCACGTCCAGGGTACTGCCGATGCGCATACTGGCCTCATAGAGCAGCTCCAGCCGTTGCCGTGCCGCGACGGCGAGCTGGCCGACCCTCGGCTCACCCACCAGCAGCAGCCATCTGTCGCTGCCGGCAGCGGGTTCGGCCGCCTCCGCTCCGGCGGGCTCTGGCGCGGCCAGTTCCGCTTCGGACGCAGCCTTCCTGGTCAGCTGAAACTGCCTCGGCAGGCGACTGTCAGCGGGCGGCGGGGCGGTGTCACCCCCGCCGGCCGGCGGTCGCGGTGGTCTGTAGGCAAGACCGGCCTCGACGGCGAGCCCTTCGGCACCGGCGGCGGTCGTCACCGGCCGGCACACCAGCACCGCCAGCTGACCGTGGGACAAACGCACCTCCACGGCGGCCCGGCACGCGGCGGAAATCAGCTCCGCCGCCTTTTCTCGCAGGATTTGTTCGTCCCGGCTGCTCATCATGAGGTTGGCCGGGGCACGGAGGATGACCTCGGTGGGCGCCCGAACGTACGGTTCACCCGCAACCGGGACAATGGATGCGCGGGTGCGGTGTCCATCCCGGAGCAGCGCCTGGATGAGGGCTTGCTCCCGCTCCGTGTACTGTTCCAGTATCCGCCGCTCGATCGCGCTGGCCGCTCCGCGGGCCATGGTCATCATTTTTGGGTCGGCGTCGGAGCGCAGGCAGGTGAGATCAATGATGCCCTCAATACGGCCGCTGATCGGATCGCGTATCGGCGCACCCGCGCAGACGTACGGGTGCAGGCGGGCGGCGAAGTGTTCGACGCTCGAGACGTAGGAGGGCCTCCGCTCCACGAGCGCGGTGCCGATCCCGTTCGTACCGACGACGTGTTCGGCATAGCTGAAGCCCGGGGCGAGGCACACCCCGTCGAGATGCCGGTTCAGCGCGGATCCGGTTGCGCGACGATGCAGTACCGTAGCGTCGCCGTCGGTAAGAATCACGCCCACGCCGGCCCTTGCAAGGCTGACTTCCAGCCGATTGAGGACGGGTGCGGCTATTCGGATGATGCGCTCATCCGGGTCCAGATCGGACCGGTAGGAAGGCGCGAGACGGTCTGGGACGAGCCCGAGGGACTCGCAGCGTCGCCAGGAGCTCAGGATCGGGATCCGGACACCTCCGCCGGCCGGTTCATCGGTCACGAAATGCTGGTGGGCGCGGTCGAGCGTGGTGTTGTCCTCAATGGCGTTCGTCACCGGGTGCTTCCCTTCGCGCGAAACCAAATCGTGGCCACATTGATCGTCGGCGTGATGTTCATCCTCGTCTTCGTCGCCGGAGCGACGGCTTAGACCTTATCCCCGGGTGGCGTGAGTTACTTCGCGTATTCTCACCTGGAGTCATGATTTGGATCGGGCGTGTGTAAAGTTTCGGCTCGCGGGCGGATGTTGCCGGTCGCAAGTCCGTCAATTGCCCCAAATATGGTCCCGATATGGTCACGGATGGCATTTATGATCATCTGATGTGGTCCATGAGAAATGCCGGTCAGGCATGCCGGGGAACCGGATGCCGGATTGGGGCCGTTACCGCTGCGCGGGCGGGCCGCACGCGCTGTCCGCCCGGCGGGCGCTCGGGCCGCCGGGCGGCCCGGCCGCGGTGCTGGCGACCCAGGGCAGCCCCAGCGGCGAGCAACCCAATAGGCTGAGAGCG
>NZ_CAKJTR010000039.1:5761-10677 GCF_917627355.1 Protofrankia sp. Cj3
TATCCTCGGGCGCTCTAAGAACGCCCCACCCCGAGGTGTTCCAAAGGCCGCGCGGTCACGGCTGTTGCGTGCGGCTGGAGGCCCCAAGCAATCCAGCCGCGGAGGCCGCCATGGCACAGGTGCTGAGCAAAGGCGCGAACGCATCGCTGCCCATCACCGAGGTACGAGTGGAGATCATCTCGTCGACTCCGCTGGACATAGCCGCGCTGCTGGTGACGGCGAGCGGCAAGGTCCGCTCGGACGCCGACTTCGTGTTCTTCAACCAGCCCACCGGCCCTGGGGTCCGCCTTCTTCCGCCCGCCGCGCTTGAGTTCGCGTTGGCACAGGTACCCGCCGATATCGATAAGGTTGTCATCACCGGCAGCCTGGACGGGTCCGGCCCGCCGGCCTTCGCCACGGTCGAGCGGTTGCAGGTCGTTGTCAGGGATCCGGGGGGAGCGGAGCTTGCCCGTTTCGACCCGGTCGGGCTGACCGTTGAGACGGCATTGATACTCGTCGAGTTGTACCGGCGCCAGGGGGCCTGGAAGGTGCGGGCGGTGGGCCAGGGCTACGCCTCCGGCCTTGCTGGCATCGCCACCGATTTCGGGATCACGGTGGATGAGCCGGGGGCGGTGGATGAGGCTCCCACCCAGCTCTACGTGCCGCCCGCGCAGCCGTCGTCCCCAGCGGCGCCCGTACCGCACTCCCAGAGCTGGGGAGGCTCGCCACAGTCGTCCGCCGCCCCGGCTCAGCAGTCGCGCTCCTGGGGGCCGCCGCAGGCCTGGGGACCGCCGCGGCCCGGCCAGCAGCAGTCCCCGCCGCCGGTCACCGGTGCGCCGGCCGTCAACCTCGACAAGGGCCGGGTCTCGCTGCACAAGGGCCAGAGCGTCTCGCTGGTCAAGACCGGGGCCGCGCCGCTGACCCGGGTACGGATGGCCCTGGGCTGGGATCCGGCCCACCGCGGCCGCCAGATCGACCTGGACGCCTCCTGCATCCTGTTCGACGGCCGCGGCAAGGACGTCGACAAGGTGTGGTTCATGTCGAAGAAGGGCGCCCGCGGCGCGGTGCGCCATTCCGGGGACAACCTCACCGGCAGCGGCGAGGGCGACGACGAGACCATTTTCGTCGACCTCGCGGCGCTCCCGGCCAGCATCGAGGCGCTGGTCTTCACCGTGAACAGTTTTCAGGGCCAGCATTTCACCGAGGTCCGCAACGCCTTCTGCCGGCTGGTCGACGATTTCACCGGTGCCGAGCTGGTCCGTTTCGACCTGTCCGAGTCAAAACCGCACACCGGCCTGGTCATGTGCAAGGTGGCACGTCAACAGGGCGGACCGCACTGGACCATGACGGCAATCGGCGAGTTCCATGACGGCAAGACCGTGCGCGCGATGGTAGGGCCGTCCAAACAGTACCTGTAGTGGGCTGCCGGGCGCGCGGAGAATTCGTGCTCGCGCGCCCGGCAGCTTCACCCGCTACGGGAGCTTGTACTCCTTGAGCAGCGCCCGGCTGATGATGCGCTTCTGCACCTCGGAGGTGCCTTCACCGATGAGCATGAACGGCGCTTCCCGGAAAAGCCGCTCGATTTCGTACTCCTTGGAGTAGCCGTAACCACCGTGGATGCGGAAGGAATCGGTGGTCACCTCGTGGCAGTATTCGCTGGCAAGATACTTGGCCATACCGGCCTCGACATCGTTGCGCTGCCCGCTGTCCTTCTTGCGAGCGGCGTTCACCATCATCAGATGGCCGGCCTCGACCTTCGTCGCCATCTCGGCCAGCTTGAAGGCGATCGCCTGGTGGTCGGCGATCTGCTTGCCGAAGGTGCGGCGCTGCTGGGCGTAGGCGATCGCCAGCTCGAATGCCCGGATCATGATGCCGCACGCGCGGGCCGCGACATTGACCCGGCCCACTTCGACACCGTCCATCATCTGGTAGAAGCCCTTGCCACGGCCGTCGACGCCGCCGAGGATCGACGAGGCGGGGACCCGGTGGTTGTCCAGCACCATCTCGGTGGTCTCGACACCCTTGTAACCAAGCTTGTCGATTTTCCCGGGAATCGTGATGCCCGCGTTGGTGCCGAAACCCGGGTCCTTTTCCAGCAGGAAGGTCGTCATGTTCCGGTAGACGGAGTCGGCGCCTTCGTCGGTCTTGACGAGAGTGGCGACGAGGCCGGCGCGGGCGCCGTTCGTCAGCCACATCTTCTGGCCGTTGATGAGGTAGTCGTCACCGTCGGGGGTGGCCCGGGTGGTGATGGCGGACACGTCCGAACCGCAGCCCGGTTCGCTCAGCGAGAACGCGCCGCGGACCTCACCGGTCGCCATTTTCGGCAGGAGCCGCCGCCGCTGTTCGGGGGAGCCGTGCTGGAGCAGGAGGTAGGCGACGATGAAGTGTGTGTTGATCACACCTGAGACGCTCATCCAGCCGCGGGCCACCTCCTCGACGACCAGGGCGTAGGTGAGGAGCGACTCGCCGAGCCCGCCGTACTCCTCCGGGATGGTGATCCCGAACAGCCCCATTTCCTTCATGGCTTCGACGATCGCCTCGGGGAACTCGTCCTTGTGCTCCAGCTCGGTGGCGTACGGCAGAATCTCCTTGTCGACGAACGTGCGCACGGCCGACAGAATGTCGGCCTGAACATCGGTCAGACCGTCGGTCTGCGCGATCCTGCCCATCGTGTCCGTTTCCCTTCTCCGCTGTCACCGGCGCCCGGCATTTGCCGACTGTTCCGCTGATTGGTCTGCCGCCTGCCCCGCTGACAGACATCCGCGTATCAGCCATATCAATCGCGGCTGCCGGCCGCGGCCATTGCACCTCAGCTGTCCCGCACGTATGAGCAGTATCGCGGCATTCGGGGTCACGCGCGAGCGGAGCCGGCGGACGAGCCGGCCTGCCGGTGGCCGGCATGGGCGCGCGGAGATCGTGTATGCCGTCGCCGGCTGGATTTTTCGGGACGGCTCATGGCGGAGGTAGCCTCACGCGGTGACCACGGCACCGGCTCGGCTGTACTGCCGCAGGCTGGCAGGCCTGCTCGTCCTTGATCCTAATGGTGATGTGGTCGGACGGGTCCGTGATGTGGTCGTCACCCTACGGCTCGGCCGCGAACCGCCGCGCGTCCTCGGGCTCGCCGTCGAGGTGCAACGCCGGCCTATCTTCGTGCCGATCAGCAGGGTGACCGGGGTGGAGTCGGGTGCGGTCGTGCTCTCGTCGGCCCGGCTGAGCTGGCGCCGGTTCGCGCAGCGTCCGGGCGAGCTCCTCGTGCTCGGCGAGCTCCTGGACCGGCAGGTGACACTGGTCGCGACCGATGCGCTGGTCACTGTGGTGGACGCGGCGATCGAACCGATCCGTGGCGGTGACTGGGTGCTCGACCAGGTGGCGGTACGGACCGGCCGGCGACGGCGTGGCGAGGTCCGTACGGTTTCCTGGGACGAGATCACCGGTGTTTCGCTGCCCGAGGATGGCCAGGGCGCGGCGAACCTGCTCGCGGCGTTCGAGAAGCTGCGTCCCGCGGATCTCGCCTCGCTGCTGCACAACCTTTCTCGTAAACGCCGGGCCGAGGTCGCCGCGGCCCTCGACGACGAGCGGCTCGCCGACGTCCTGGAGGAGCTGCCCGAGGACGAGCAGATCGAGCTGCTCGGCGGGCTCGCCGATGATCGGGCGGCTGACATCCTGGAGGCGATGGGGCCCGATGACGCCGCCGACCTCCTGGGGGACCTGCCGGCCGAGGAGGCCGAGCGCCTGCTGCGGCTGATGGAGCCGCGGGAGGCGGCCCCGGTGCGCCGGCTGCTCGTCTACCCGGACAACACCGCCGGTGGGCTGATGACCAGCGAGCCGGTGATTCTTGGCCCGAACGCGACTGTTGCCGAGGCACTCGCGCGGGTGCGGGCGCCAGAGCTGTCACCGGCCCTGGCCGCGCAGGTTTACGTCGTCCGGCCGCCGTTCGAGACCCCGACCGGACGTTACCTGGGGCTTGCGCACTTCCAGCGGCTGTTGCGGGAGCCGCCCGGGACACTCGTCGGAGGCGTCATCGACATCGACATCACCCCGCTGCGCCCGGAGACGCCGCTACCGGAGGTGACTCGTCTGCTCGCCTCGTACAACCTGGTGGCCGTCCCCGTACTGGACGAGTCGGCCAGGCTGGTCGGCGTGGTCACCGTTGACGATGTTCTTGACCACATGCTGCCGGCTAACTGGCGGGAACGGGACCTGGATGGGGACGCCCGCGTGGGGGCTTTCGATGATCTTCAAAGCGATTCCCCCGGTAGCGCCGGGAATGCCGGGAATGCCGGGAGCGCTGGGCCGCCAGGGGGGCGGGCCGGGCGCGACAACGGCCTGAGCGGGTTCGGATCATGAAGTTTCGCCGCGGGGCGGGCCGGCTTGACCAGCCACGTCCGTCGCGCCGGTCAGCATTGGCTCGCCGGCCCGCCGAGCCGGATGCCTTCGGCCGGGTCGCCGAGCGGATCGCCCGGTTCATCGGAACCGCGCGCTTCCTTGTGCTACAGAGCGTGGTCGTTGTAGCCTGGATTGGCTACAACGTCGTCATGCCATCTGACCTGCGGTTCGACAACTATCCGTTCATCTTCCTGACGTTGGCGCTGTCGTTGCAGGCGGCCTACGCGGCGCCGCTGATCCTGCTGGCGCAGAACCGGCAGGACGACCGGGACCGGGCGAACCTCGCCCAGGACAGGGACCAGACCAGCCGCCAGCGCGAGGACACCGAATACCTCGCCCGCGAGATAGCGGCGGTACGTGTCAAGATCGGTGAATTGGCGACCCGCGACTACCTGCGCTCGGAGCTGCGGGCGGAACTGCGGGCGCTGCTGGCTGAGCCCGTCGGCGTCGGTGAGGACGCCGACGGCGGACAGCGGCGCGGCGCCGGCTCGCCGGCACGGCGCTCCGAACGCCGTAATACCGCCGACCGGCGAGCCTGACCCGGCGGAGGA
>NZ_CAKJTR010000039.1:11389-12982 GCF_917627355.1 Protofrankia sp. Cj3
AATAACGGAAGAGCTACGAGCGCCCGGCAACAGGGGACGCGGTATCGCGGGGTTATCGCGGGGCTGGGGCACGCACCCCAATCCCGTTTTTTGATCTACACCCCTGCCGCTGCTGCCGGGCGCGCCGCGCCGGGATGAAATCCCGATGATTTTAGGTAAGAGATCCGCGGCAGAGAGTAAGAATAGACAGTGCGATTTCGACTCCGCGCGGTCCGAGTTCTCCCGACCAGGTCGCGATGATTTCGTTTTCCCGGGAGTGCTCGATCCGCGGGCCACCGTCCGCGGACCGCAGCGCCTGAATCTGGCGGGACACATCGAGGCGTGCCCCGACGAGCGCCCGGAGCTGTGCGTCGATCTTGTCGATAGCCGATCGGCCGTCCTCGATGGAGGAAATCGTCGGCGCGGAGGTGACAGAGTTGAGCGCTTCCCGTGTCATCTGGGCCCTTTTCGTTCGTGGCCCGACCGTCCCGGAGCCTCACAAGCCCGGGTGAGTCCGGGCCGGCTGGTCTCGGTGCGTCGCGATCAGTCGCGTGGCAGCCCAGGGGCCAAGCCCGGCCCCTGGTAAAAGTGATCCGGCGATCTGCCCGCGCCATACGCGCGAAGGTCGGATGTACCGGTCACGTTCGACAGCATGCCAGAGGAGAATGCTGCCGTCCAGTGGTCGTCCGGTTACCGTTGTATGGACATGGTCGCTGCCGTGGGCCGGTGGTAGCGGGCTGGCTGCCGTGGGCCGGTGGTAGCGGGCTGGTGGCCAAGTGACAGGATCATGTCGTGGACCAGTTGCAGCTGGACGGTATGCCGCGGCGACTTTTCGTGTGCACGCCGTCGAAACTTTCCGCCTTCGCTGATTGCCCGCGCCGTTACCGGATGGCCTACCTGGACCGCCCGGCGCCACCGAAAGGCCCGCCGTGGGCCCACAACTCGATGGGCTCCAGCGTGCACAACGCCCTGCGAGCCTGGTGGAACGAGCCGCTGACACGCCGTACCCCGACCCGTGCGGCGCATCTCGTCCGCCTCGGGTGGATACCCGACGGCTGGCGGGACAGCGACCAGTCGGTTCGCTGGCGGGAGCGGGCGGCTGAGATGGTCGGGCGGTACGTGGCCGGCCTTGATCCGGCGGGTGAACCGATGGGGGTGGAACGCCAGGTGGCCGCCCGCACCGAACGGCTGGCCCTGTCCGGACGGGTCGACCGGCTCGACGACCGTGACGGTGCGCTCGTCGTCGTTGACTACAAGACCGGCCGTCGGCCGCTCACCGAGGACGACGCCCGCGCATCCCAGCCGCTCGCCCTGTACGCGCTCGCGGCGTCGAGGACACTGCGGCGGCCGTGCTGGCGGGTCGAGCTGCACCATGTTCCCACTGGCGCCGTGCTGGCAGCCGAGCACGACCAGAGCTCGCTGGGCCGTCATCTGCGCCGTGCCGAGGCCCTGGCGGACGATGCCGAACGCGCCGGTGCGTCGCTGCGGGCCGGTGCCGCACTGGACACGGCTTTCCCGCCGCAGCCGGGTCCGCTGTGTTCCTGGTGCGACTACCGGCGGCATTGTCCCGAGGGGCTTGCGGCCGCTCCCGACCGCCAGCCGTGGGACGCCGTC
>NZ_CAKJTR010000039.1:13337-13923 GCF_917627355.1 Protofrankia sp. Cj3
GCTGACGGCAATCCGCGCTGACGACGGCCTCGCGGGCTGGTGGGAGGCCTCCGTCAGCTGGCCGCGATCAGGGAGGGCACGGGCAGCGGATACCCGCCTTCGGCTGCCCGCGCCCGGCCGCGGCGCAGCTCGGCGCCGAGCCAGCGCAGGTAGCCCCGCACAGCGGTCTGCCCTGGCGCCCGAAGCCAGCGGGCGTGAAGGGTTTCGGAGCGTGGGCGCGGCCAGCTGGCGGAGCCGGTCGCTGTCCGTCTGGTAGGCCTCAGCCCGGCCGCTGCCAGCATGGCTGACCGCGGCGGCAGGAGGTAGCGGCCACGCAGGTACTCGCCGATCCAGCGGCTCTGCGCGTCAGCGAGCCGAACGGCGTCGGCGACAGCCACCGGCCCAGCCGGCGCGGCGCCAGGGCGCGGGAGGCGGCCACACCGGTAGACTCCTTCGGTCTCCGGGTCGAAGACACCTCCGAACAGCGATGATGACATGGCGGGCGATCCGGGCACGAGATCGTCGAGGTCATCGGTGAGCACCACGACGTCCCAGCGCGTTACCTGCCGCTCGTTGTCCTGGATGTCGAAGGGGCGGCGACCGGCCG
>NZ_CAKJTR010000039.1:14354-15584 GCF_917627355.1 Protofrankia sp. Cj3
AGGCCATCCGGGTGAACGTCGACCGGATGAATCCTGTCGCCGATGAACAGGTGCGCGGGCAGGCCGGAGTCGACGAGCGCGGAGACGGTCACACCGGCGGTCCGCCCGCCGCCGAGCACCGCCACCCGGGGGAGCTGAGCCACGAACAGCAGACTAACCAGTATTTGTCAGATCGTTACGTCCTCTGGTGGGGGATCTTCGGCTGGGATGCGCACCGGGCGGCACCGGGTGCCTGGTAGAGCGAGCGTGGCAGCCTGAGCAGCGCGGCGCGTGTCGCTCTGCCGCATACCGAGGCGGTCAGGTCCACCGCGGCGGTGTCGGGCAGCCCGTAGAGCTGGCGAGTCCAGCGGGGCAGCATCCCGACCGCGATCGCGGCCAGTACGGACCAGCCGGGCCGCGCGGGGGTGGCCAGCGTCACCCACCGGGGCATCGGCGGGCGCAGGATGAAGCCGACCGCCTCCCGGGACTGCGCGCTGGCCCGCAGCCCCGGCCGCATCCGGGTGAAGTAACGCTCGACCTCCGCTCGATTGGACGGGACGTCACACGCGGGGATGCCGACGAGCTCGGCCGCGCGTATCTGCTCGGCGAAGTAGGTGTCGGCCTGCTTGTCGGTGAGCGCCAGCCCGCACCGGCGTGTCGT
Source organism: Protofrankia sp. Cj3 (assembly GCF_917627355.1). Lineage (NCBI taxonomy): Bacteria > Bacillati > Actinomycetota > Actinomycetes > Frankiales > Frankiaceae > Protofrankia > Protofrankia sp. Cj3. The sequence goes on from NZ_CAKJTR010000039.1 coordinate 14,995, forward strand.
GCTGAGGAAGGACTCGACCTCGCTCACGTGTACCCACAGCAGCAGTTCGGGATCGGTGGCCCGGTACGGCCGGCCGGTGCCCGCCTCCACGCCGTGGACGCCCGCGTGCACCCGGCGCACCCGGGCGGCCGCACGATGCGCGGATTCCGTGCTTCCATAGGTGATCGTGTCGACGTATTCGACGGTCCGCCGCAGGCGTCCCCACGGGTCGATCCGGTAGGTGGAGTGGTGGGCGACACCAGCCATGGCGAGCGGGTGCACCGCCTGGAGGAGCAGCGCCCGGATCCCGGCGATGGCCATGCCCGGATCGCCGTGTACCCGCCAGGTCACACTGCCTGGACCGAACAGGCCGGTATCCCTGTCCGATCGGGTCGCCCCTGCGTCCGATGGCGTGGTCGGGCCTGCCGCATGCTGTTGGTCAACCACTCGCACATCCCCACTCAGACGCGTGTTCGGAACTCTATGAAGTCAAATGACTTCAGATAGTGTCGCATATGCGGGGCGGTCGGATGTGACCGGTGCTTTATGTATTATTATATTTACTTAGAGTGTTTGATGATGATGGTGTGGATCAAGAAGCAGGGCCGGGG
>NZ_CAKJTR010000039.1:16047-25163 GCF_917627355.1 Protofrankia sp. Cj3
AACCACCCGGACGCGGCTCCCTGATCGAACGACGACTCCGGGAGCACGCCGTAACGTGGTCTCATGAGCGTCGTGAAGATCAATGTATTGACCGTTCCGCCCGAGACGCGGGCCGCCCTGGAGCGGCGGTTCGCCGGCCGGGCGGGGATGGTGGAAGCGGCCGACGGTTTCGAGTGGTTCGAGCTGCTGCGTCCGGTGGAGGGCACGGACGCCTACCTCGTGTACACGCGTTGGCGCAGCGAGGAGGATTTCGGGAAGTGGCAGGCGTCGAACGCCTTCCAGACGGGGCACGCCGCCGCCGCTACGGATGCCGCGGGTGAGTCGCCGGCAGCCCCCGCGGCTGGTCATCCTGGCTCGGGCCGCCCCGGGCCGGAGGCGGCTGGACCCGGTGGGCCGGCCGCGACCGGGGCGCAGCTGTGGTCGTTTGAGGTGGTGCAGGCGGCAGCTCCCCGGAGCGCCTGAGCGCCTGAGCGCCTGACCGCTTGGCTGCCTGCCGGACCGCCAGTCAGCGCATCCGGTGGCTGGCGTCCTCGACCTCGCCCACGAACTCCTCCACCACGTCCTCAAGCGCGACGACCCCGATGGTCGTGCCAGCCGGCCCGGGGACGCGCCCGAGATGGCAGCCGGTCCGTTGCAGCAACCGCAGTACCTCGTCCAGCGGCAGGTCCGGGCGGATCTCGGCCATGGGCCGGAGCCGGCGCGGTGGCAGGGGGGCGTCCCGGGCGTCGCTGTGGATCCCGAGAACGTCCTTGGCGTGGATGAAGCCGGCGATCATGACGCTCGCCGCGGCTGGGCTACCCGGCGTCGTCGGCGTAAGGGGGGCCCGATCGGTGCCAGCGGCGTCGGACGGGCCCGGCGCCCGGACCGGAAACCGGGAGAAACCGGTCCGAGTGACCAGGGCTTCCAGCTCGGCCGCGCTGACTGACCAGGGCACGGCCACGACCTGATCAATATTGATCATGACTGAGCGGGCTGTTCGCTCGGGCAGTTCCAGCGCGCCGGTGAGCAGGTTGTGCTCGTAATCCTCCAGCAGCCCCTGCTGCCGGGATTCAGCGATCATGATCGCGAGCTGGTCCGGGGTGTAGGCGGTGCTGAGCTCGGCCACCGGTTTGATCCGGACGAGCCGGACGCAGCCGTTGGCAACCGCGTCGAGAAAGAGGATCAACGGGCGGGCCAGGCGCGCGAACCGGAGCAGCGGCGGCGCGAGCCGCAGCGCGGCCTGTTCCGGCCTGGCGAGGGCGATGTTCTTCGGCACCATCTCGCCGAGCACGATGTGCAGGCAGACGACGATCGCCAACGCGGCCGCGAACCCGATCGGGCTGTACAGGCTCGCGGGGACCCCGAGCGCCCGCAGGCTCCCGTCGATGAGGTGAGCGACCGAGGGCTCCGCCACCGCGCCGAGGCCCAGTGAACAGATCGTGATACCGAGCTGGGACGCGGCAAGCATCGGAGACAGGTTCTCGATCGCCGTGATGGCCGTGCGGGCATGGCGGTCGCCCGCGGCCGCCATGGGTTCGATCCGGTCGCGGCGGGCCGAGATGACGGCGAACTCAGCGCCGACGAAGAAGGCGTTGCCGGCCAGGAGGACGACCGCGCCGATGAGGCTGAGCAGGATCATCGGCGTGGTCACCCGGTCCGGTCGTTCCCACCGGAGCGGGGGCCGACCGCCGCAGCCGCATCCGCATCAGGCCCCGGATGCTTTGGATGTTCCGGATGCTTCGGATGTTCCGGCGCGAGGGCTAGGCGGATGCGGTCGATGCGGCGGTGGTCCATCCGCTCGGTGGTGAGCCGGTGGCCGGCCACCTCGACCTCGTCACCGACGCCGGGTATCCGCCCCAGCCGGTGCAGGACAAGGCCGGCGAGCGTTTCGTACGGGCCCTCGGGCAGCGCGACGCCGGTGCGGTCGGCGACCTCGTCCAGGCGGAGCAGCCCGGAGAGCACCCAGCTCCCGTCCGCGCGGGCGGTCGCGTCAGGCGTCCGCGGGGGGTCGTACTCGTCCGCGACGTCGCCGACAAGTTCTTCGACGAGGTCCTCCAGCGTGACCACACCGGCGATGTCGCCGTACTCGTCGATGACGATCGCGAGTTGCAGGCTGTGGCTGCGCAGCGTGGTCAGGAGATCGTCACAGCCCAGCGAGCTCGGTACCACTGTGGGTGGGACCATGATCTGGCTGATCGACGTGGCCGGGCGGGCCGGCGGGGGGACGCCGAAGGCGTCCTTGACGTGAACGACCGCGAGCACATCGTCGACATCGGTGGCATCGGCCGCGGTAGGCGGCACCGTGCCGCGGCTGCCGGGGTGCCGCAGCACGGGGAAGCGGGAGTGGCCCGAGCGCTCGGCTACCCGCAACAGGTCCGCCACGCTGTCACCGGCATGGAGCGCGACCACCTGGACGCGGGGTGTCATGATGTCCTGCGCGGTGCGCTCACGCAGCCGCAGGGACCTGCGCAGCAGCGCCGCGGTACCGCCAGGCAGCGTGCCCTGTTCGGCCGATGAACGCACCAGCCAGCCGAGTTCGGACGGGGAGCGGGCGGACCGCAGCTCATCCCGCGGCTCGATGCCGAGCGTCCGCAACAGGCGGTTGGCCGACCCGTTCAGGAGCACGATCACCGGCCGGCAGAGACGGGAGAAGAGCAGCTGTGGCCCGGCCACCCGTTCGGCGACGGCCAGCGGCGCGGAGATCGCGACGTTCTTCGGGAACAGCTCGCTGAGGAGCATCTGTGAAATCGTGGCTATGAGCAGGGCAATGACCACAGCGGATGCGTGGGCGACCCCGTTCGGGAGGCCGACCGTAGTGATCACCGGGGTAAGCAGGGATGCCAGCGCCGGCTCGGCGAGGTAGCCGAGCAGCAGCGAGGTCAGCGTGATGCCCAGCTGCGCGCCGGAAAGCTGGAACGACAGCGAGTGCACGGCGCGAAGTACCCGTGCGGCGCGGTGGGAGCCGTCCGCCGCGGCCTGTTCGAGCTGGCTACGGTCGACCGCCACCAGCGCGAACTCGGCGGCCACGAACAGCCCGTTGCCGACGATGAGAACAATGATTATCAGTAGGCCGAGAATATCGTTGATCATTGTTGGCGTGGATACCCGCCACAATCATGGCCGGGGCCGGATGTGGCTGGCGTGGGTACGGCCGCGAGCGCGGATACCCTGAGCGCGGGTGTCCTGGCCGACCGGAGATCTCGCCTGCGCGGCCGGCCCGTCGGCGCGCTGGGTGTCATCTCCTCATCCTTGCCCACCGTGAGCGCTCATAGGCCTGCCGTCAGGCGGATTCGGCCTGCCGTTCGATGGGACCGCCGTCCAGCGCGCTGGGCAGCGCCGCGTCAGCGGTCTGGGTGGTGGCGGAACGGCCGCGACCGCCCCTACGGCGGCGGCGGCGCGGGGCCGGCTGGCCGTTCGTGACGCTGTCAGCGCCATCGGGGCCGAGCCCGTGATCGAGCCTGTGATGATCAATATCAAGGTCGTCCGGGAACAGCGCCATCGCTGGAACAGCTGGAACAGCCGTCGCGGGCTCGAGGAACAGCGCGGCCGTAGGCGTCCGGCCCGCGTCCGTACGGTCGATCGTGGCGACCGCCGCGACCGCGGCGCCGGCGCCGCGGGTGCGCCGCCGCGTGCGGGTGGTGCGGGCACCAGCGGGTCGATCGGCAGGCGGCTCGGCTGAGGCCGCGTCGGACTGGTCACTGGCCCTGCGCTGCCGGCGCCGCCCGCCTCGACCGGTTTCACCGAGGTCCTCGACCTTTTCAGCCGCGAGCCCGGCGCGGGTACGGGATGCGTGCGGCAGCACGCCAAGCGCGTCCGCGGGGATCTCAAGATCCTCAAACAGGTGCGGGGAGGTCGAGTAGGTCTCGACCGGCGTGTCGAAGGACAGCCCCAGCGCCCGGTTGACCAGAGCCCACCGTGGCATGTCGTCCCAGTCGACGAAGGTCACGGCCACGCCGCTGCCGCCGGCCCGGCCGGTACGGCCGATGCGGTGGAGGTAGACGTTCTCGTCCTCGGGGCACTGGTAGTTGACCACGTGGGTCACCCCGCCGATGTCGATGCCGCGGGCCGCCACGTCGGTGGCGACCAGCACATCGATCTTGCCTGTCCGGAACGCCCGCAACGCCTGCTCACGTTGGCCCTGGCCGATGTCACCGTGCACGGCCGCGGTGGCGAAGCCCCGCCGGGCCAGGTCATCGACGACCTTGTCAGCGGTGCGCCGGGTCCGGACGAAGACGATGGCCAGCCCACGGCCGTCGGCCTGCAGGATCCGAGCCAAAACTTCGATCTTGTCAAGCGCGTGGGCGCGGAAAACGTGCTGCTGGATGTCTGGGACGGTGCGGCCCTCGTCCGGGCGTTCCGCCGTGACGTGGACCGCCCGCCGCATGAACCGGCGAGCCAGTGCCACGACCGGCCCCGGCATCGTCGCCGAGAAAAGCAGCGTCTGGCGGATGTCGGGGATCTGGGCGAGTATGCGCTCGACATCCGGCAGAAAGCCGAGGTCAAGCATCTCGTCGGCTTCGTCGAGAACGAGCATGCGCACCGCCGTGAGCGCCAGGGCGTTCTGTCGGGCCAGGTCGAGCAGCCTGCCAGGGGTACCCACGACGATGTCCACGCCCGAGCGCAGGTCCGCCAGCTGTGGTTCGTAGGCACGCCCGCCGTAGACCGAGAGCACCCGCAGATCGCGGTGCGCGCCAGCCCGGCCGATGTCAGCGGCTACCTGAACGCACAGCTCACGGGTGGGAACGACCACCAGAGCCTGGGGGCGCCCGGTGGCGCCCTCGGCGCGGCTGGTTACGGTCTGCACGAGCGGGATGCCGAAGGCGAGGGTTTTGCCGGTCCCGGTGCGGGCCTGGCCGATGAGGTCGGAGCCGGCCAGCGCGAGGGGGAGCGTCAGTTCCTGGATGGGAAAGGGGGAGATGATGCCCTGGTCACGCAGAGCCTCGACGATCTCTTCGCGGACACCGAGAGCCGCGAAACCGGGCGCCGACGCGGCGGCGGCTGAGGCCACCGTCCTGCCGGTGCTGGGAAAGTTCGTGGGCTCCTCGTGCGGGGGTGCGGTGGTTTCAGTCGAAACGGACAGCGGGATGCTCCTGGTCTGCTATGAGCGGGATCCGACGCCGCACCCGCTCGCGATATCTACCGGCGGGGTCCGCTGACCCGGGGTGGGGCGACGCCCGCGCGGGCCGGAAGTGGTCTTGTCAACCCCCGGCTGATGACAAGGATAACCTGAGGATGGGCCTCCGCGACATGTTCCGGCACAATGACCTTCGGTGGGGTGGGTGCCGGCCGGGGGATGACGCGCCGCGAATGCCTGCGCCAGCAGGCGTTCTGGCCGTGCCATCCTGTCGACATATTTCGGGGCGGTTCGTGCCGGGCGATACTGAGGTGGTCAGCGATGACGGACAGGACGGGTGTATCCGATCGGGCTGCCGCGTCCCGGATCGCCGTCATCGATCTGCTGGGTTTGTTGGCCTTCGGTGAACTGACCGCGTTCGAGCGGCTGGCCACGGACGCGCGGATGGCTCCCACGCTGCTGGACAAGATCGCTCTCGCCCGGATGGCGGCGGCCGAGTTCGCGCATTTCGAGACCGTTCAGGAGCATTTGCTGCGCATGGGCGCGGATCCCGAGGAGGCCATGGGGCCGTTCGTGGTCCCGCTGACGGTTTTCCACAACCTCACCGCGCCGGCGGACTGGCTGGAAAGCCTGGTCAAGGTGTATGTCGGTGACAACATCGTTGCCGATTTCTACCGTGAGATCGCGTCGGTGCTCGCACCCGACGCCCGCGAACTGGTCCTCGACGTCCTGGCCGACACGGGGCACGCGGCGTTTGCGGTAGAGCGCGTCCGTGCCGCGATCGAGGCGAATCCGACTGTGGCTGGCCGGCTCGCGCTGTGGGCCCGGCGGCTGATGGGGGAGGCGCTGACCCAGGCCCAGCGGGTGGCGGTGGACCGGGAGGCGCTGACCGGCCTCCTGGCCGGCATGGGTGACCTACAGGCGTTGGTGGACATGTTCGATCGGATCGCCCAGGCGCACGCGGCGAGGATGGAAGCGCTCGGCCTGTCAGCGTGATGCCGAGGACTTTCCCGCTCCCCGGCATCACGCAGCGCGGACGCCTGTTCGCAGCCGCGTGACGGCCACCACTAGCTGAGGTGGCGGTCCGCTTCGGCACTGACCGAGTTCAGAGCGAGCCGAAGCCAACCCGACGCGTCTCGGCCTCGGTGATCTCGATATAGGCCAGCTTCGCGACCGGGACGATGACCTGACGGCTCTTCTCGTCCACGAGCGTGAGCAGGCCCAGCTCCGACCCGATCGCGTCAGCGACCGCCTGGGCCACATCCGCCGACGACTGGCTGCTTTCGATTACCAGCTCACGCCCGACGTTCTGGATGCCGATCTTGACCTCCACCAGCGATGACCTCCGCGTTCGATTGACCAGCCAGGGCAATCGCGCTTTGGCGCGATCTGTCGCCACGATAGGGCCTGCGGCGGGCGGGGGGGTAGGCGGCCCGGCCGTGTTCGCTGGAGGCGTCAGTCCTCCCGCGCGTCAGTCCTCCCGCTCGTCGGCATGGTCCGGTGACGCGGGGTCGGCGTCGTCGACGTTGCGGCGCGGGTAGCCGGCGAGGCCTCGCCAGGCGAGCTCGACCATGGTTGCCACAGCGCGCTCCTTCTCCACCGTCCCGCCGGTGACCAGCCACCAGCGGGCTCCCGTCTCGGCGAGACCCACCAGCCCGATGGACAGCAGCTCGGCCTCGCCGGGACCGACACCGGTGTCCGCGGCGATGACGGCGGCGATGGCGTTCGCGCACTCGGTGAAGCTGTTCTCCACCCGCTTGCGGACGGCGGGCTCACTGCGTAGGTCGGACTCGAGGACGAGCTGGTAGGCCCCGCTGGGATCGTCGACGAAGTCGAAGTAGGCCGCGATGGACCGGGCGATCCGGGTGTGGTTGTCGGTGGTGGAGGCAAGCGCCCGGCGGACGCTTGACAGAAGTGAGTAGGCCTGCTCGTCCAGCAGCGCTAGATAAAGATCAAGTTTTCCGGGAAAGTGCTGGTAGAGCACGGGCTTGCTGACGCCCGCACGCTCAGCGATCTCATCCATCGCGGTCGCGTGATAGCCCTGGGCAACGAAGACCTCGCGCGCGGCGCCCAGCAGCTGGAACCTGCGTGCTGTCCGGGGCAGCCGTGCGGTCTTGCCTGTCCGCGGTTGCGGTGCGGACGGCCCGACGGTCACCGGCGCACCTCCTTCGCTGCCCATCGGCACATTCGCCAGCTACTTTCCCACATGGCAGGACCCTGATCGGCGGGTCGAGCCGAGCCAGATTGAAGATTTTTATGCGGGGGCCGTGGGCGGCGCAGGAAAAATCTTGGCTGCGCCGTCTTCGGCCGGTCGTTCTTACCGGTACTCGTCCTCGTCCTCGTCCTCCACGGCGATGCGCTGCTGCGCCGCGTCGTACTCGGCAACCTCGAGGGGGAAGGCCCATGCGGACGGCGGCACCGGCGGTTCACGGGTCGAGATCTCGCGAGCCTGCTCCGCGGCATCGGCGTCGGGCACATCCGGACGGTCGAGAATGTCACGCACATCGAGCGGGAGGTCCGTCGGTGAGCTCATGGCTTCCTCCTGTCAGCGCCTGCGGCTTGTGATCGCCTGTCGGTAGGCGGTGGCCGCGCGGACGTCTTGGAACTTTGCATCTCCGCGCCGGCCGCACCTGGCAAAGGGGCAAAAAGATCGCCGTGTTCTTCGACTCGATCCGGTATGTCGCCCACCATGAATACCAGGTCAGCCGGATGCTGGCAGAACGCGGCCCCGTCCCGGGCGGCGGGGTGGAAACGACCGGGCGGGTCCCGCTGCCCGCGGCATGATCGGTGCGTGCCGGTGGAGACACGCTGCCTGATCGCCTGATCGCCTGATCGACAAAAGATCATGACTGGCCATCGGGTACGGCATTTTGTCCTGATGGGCGGCGCCGCTGGCGGGTCGGTTCACTGGCGCAGGTAGCTGGTGTAGGTATCCGGTCCGGTCGGCCCGCGCCCGATGAGCCGTTCGCCGGCTGGCTGCTGCCCGATCGGGCCGGGCCCGGTGCCCGGATGCCTGCCATGGGTCCATCTCTTGTACCCATACGCCTTCCATACTTCGCCGGAGTGGGAGAGCATTGTGATGCGAGTGTTTTTGTTGGGCATGAATCGTGATTTTTAGGGAAATCGACGATTCGGGGATCATGCAAATTGGAACGTTCCGTGAAGATGCTAATACTCACGGTAAGGGGCGGGCGTGCGATCGATCTGGAAAGGCGCGATCTCCTTCGGTCTTGTCTCGATTCCGGTCAGGCTCTACTCGGCCACCGAAGAGCGGGACGTGTCGTTCCATCAGGTGAGACGCGACGACGGGTCCCGCATCCGCTACAAGCGGGTGGCCGCGGCGGACGGGGCTGAAGTTCCGTACTCTGAGATCGCCAAGGGGTACGAGCTGCCGTCCGGGGAGACCGTCGTGCTCACCGATGAGGACTTCGCGAACCTGCCGCTGTCGACCTCCCACACGATCGACGTGCTGGAGTTCGTCCCGCCGGGGCAGGTCGACCCGATCTATTTCGCCAGGAGCTACTACGTCGAGCCCGACCGGACCGGGATCAGACCGTACGTGGTCCTGCGGGACGCGCTCGAGGAGTCGGGGCGGATCGCGCTCGTCAAGGTCGCTCTTCGCCAGCGCGAGCAACTGGCGACCATGCGGGTTCGCGACGGGGTGTTCGTCCTGTCCACGATGATCTGGCCGGACGAGGTGCGTGCCCCGGAGTTCCCGTTCCTGATTGATCATGTTGATCTTCGACCGCAAGAATTGATCATGGCGCAGGCGCTGATCGACACGCTGTCCGCGGACTTCGACCCGACCCCGTACACCGACGGGTACCGGGCGGCGTTGCAGGCCGTCATCGAGGCGAAGGTGTCCGGGAACGAGATGGTGACCCCGCCGGGTGGGGGACAGCCGGTCAGCGCCGCGGGTGATCTGGTGAGCGTGCTCACGGCCAGCGTGGCGGCGGCGCGGGGGAACCGGGCTGGCGCGCGGTCGGGCGCCGGCACCGAGCCCGGCGCGGGCGCGAGCGGCACCACCCCGGACACAGCTTCGATGGCGCACGGCGTGGGTTCT
>NZ_CAKJTR010000039.1:25452-30122 GCF_917627355.1 Protofrankia sp. Cj3
GGGAACGGTGCCAGCGGCGGGGACGGCGCTGCTGGCGGGGACGGTGCCAGCGGCGGGGACGCGGAAACCCAGCCGAAAGCCACGGGCGGCCGCGGCACGCGCGCGAAGAAGGTGGGGGCCACGGCGAGGTCCACGGGTTCGGCAAACCGCCGCCGCAGCGCCTAAGAGCGCCCGAGAATAGGACTGTCCGGCTCGCGGCTCCCCGCGTCCCGCCCGGCCGCGTTGTCGTCAGTCGGCGCCCACCACCAGGGCGCCTTCCTCCTCCGCCTTGCCGGACCGGGCGCGGATGAGCCGCTCGCTGATCGAACGCCCTATCCTCGGGCGCTCTGAGAACCCGCCGCGGGCGCGGGCCGTGCACGAAGCCTGTTTGGAGCGGTCCCGTTCCCGACCGCCGGCCGGGGAACAGCCGTGCCCGCTCGTGCGCTGTGCTGGCTGGCGATCCCGTCGACCGGGCGCGCGGCGCGGCCCAATCGGGCGATCTTGTACGAGGGCGTTCGTAGCCTGCGACGATGGGGCCGACGAGGTTGTCGGATGTATGGATTCAGCGCTGCGACCGCGAGGAGAGATCGTGTCCCTGCCGCCCTTGGTCGAGCCCGCGACCGACCTGAGCATCGACGAGGTCCGCCGGTACTCCCGGCATCTGATCATTCCGGACGTCGCGATGGCCGGCCAGAAGCGGCTGAAGAACGCGAAGGTGCTGGCCGTCGGTGCCGGCGGGCTGGGCTCGCCGACCCTGATGTACCTGGCCGCCGCCGGGGTGGGGACGCTCGGCATCGCCGAGTTCGACACGGTGGACGAGTCCAACCTGCAACGTCAGATCATCCATGGGCAGTCGGACGTGGGACGCTCCAAGGCGCTGTCGGCCCGTGACAGCGTCCGCGAGATCAACCCCTACGTGGACGTCGTCCTGCACGAGACCAGGCTGGACACCACCAATGTGATGGAGATTTTCAGCCGGTATGACCTGATCGTGGACGGTACGGACAACTTCGCCACCCGCTATCTGGTCAACGACGCCTGCGTGCTGCTCGGCAAGCCGTATGTCTGGGGGTCGATCTACCGGTTCGACGGCCAGGCGAGCGTCTTCTGGGCCGAGCACGGCCCGTGCTACCGCTGCCTCTACCCTCAGGCGCCGCCGCCGGGCATGGTGCCGTCCTGCGCGGAGGGCGGTGTCCTCGGTGTGCTGTGCGCGTCGATCGGGTCGATCCAGGCGACCGAGGCGATCAAGGTGCTGACGGGGATCGGCGACCCGCTGGTCGGTCGCCTCATGGTCTACGACGCGCTCGAGATGAGCTACCGTCTGATCAAGGTGCGCAAGGATCCCGAGTGCGAGCTGTGCGGCAAGAACCCGAGCATCACCGAACTGATCGACTACGAGGCCTTCTGCGGGGTCGTTTCGGACGAGGCCCAGCAGGCGGTGGCCGGCTCGACGATCCTCGCCGCCGAGCTGAAGGACTGGCTTGACCGCGGCGAGCCGATCGAGCTGGTCGACGTCCGGGAGCCGGCCGAGTGGGAGATTGTCCGCATCCCTGGGGCGCGCCTCATCCCCAAGGGCGAGCTGCCCGCACACCTTTCCGAGCTGCCGCAGGACCGCAGGGTCGTCCTTTACTGCAAGAGCGGCGTGCGGTCGGCGGAGGCCTTGGCGACGCTGAAGGCCGCGGGTTTCTCCTCGGCGGTGCACGTCCAAGGCGGTGTGACCGCCTGGGCGACCCAGGTCGACAAGTCACTGCCGGTGTACTGACCGCCGACGCCACCAGGATCCAGATGGTGACAGATAGTTGCCGCGTAGATGGCATTGGTGCTGTCGACACGTGGGAGCCGGCCGCGGCTGTCCGCTGCCCGGGGCACATGTCCGCTGCCAGCCTTCCGCGCACCGCGCCGTCGGCGGGTGAGGCGGGCCGGTGGGTTACCGGCCCGCCTTGTCCAGGCCGGTCGTCAGGGTGACTTGGTACCGCCCGCGACCGAGGTTCCAGGGCCGATGGTCGCGTTACCCATAGCGATATCCATGTTGGTCACCTGGTGGGTGGCGTTGACAGTGGGGCTGCACTTGACTACCAGTTGCTGGGCGCTCTGGAGGTCCAGGTGAACCCGCTGTGGTTGCCCGAGAGCGATGTTGATCGGTGAGCCCAGCTGGGTCGAGCCGTCCTTGACGAACGTGAGGGCCGTGGTGTTACCCGCCGCATTGGTGGCGTCATTGGGAACGCCGATCACAGCGTCCAGGAACGCATACCCCGCGACGTTGTAGGTGACGCTGGGATTGTAAGAACCGCTGCAGGTAAGACGGACACTGAACGGGTAGGTGGTTGTCCCGATCTGCTCCGGCCCGGTACTCACGACGACGGCCACGGTGCCGACCGGCTTGATCGAGGAGAGGTTGGTCGTCCCGGCGGCCTGCGGCGCGTTGGACGGTGTGGCCGGGCTGGTTGTTCCCGGGGGAGCCGGCTCGGTTGTCCCGGGACCGGTTGTGGGCGAGGCGGTCGTCGCCGGGCCGGTTGTCGCCTGGTCAGTCGTTGCCGGGCCGGTCGTCCCGGGAAAGGCGCTGTTCGATTCCTGGGCGACCGGGGTGCTGGGGCCGGGGCTGCCGCCGCTGAGCAGCCGCGGCACGACGATCGCGAGGATGACGACGATCACGGCCGCCGCCGCGGCGAACGGCCACCGCTTGCGGCTCGGTGATGGCACCGGGCCGCCGCCGGGTGGCGGGGTGGCTCCAGGATGGGACGGGGGCTGGTTCGCGGCGGCGGTAAGCGCCGACGCCGGGACGTCCGGGCCCGTCCCGGTCCGCGCGGGCGCCGTCCAGCCGCCGGCCGGGACGCCGCGCGGCGACGAGAGCGCGGTCGCGTCCGCCGAAGCGCCCGTGGCCAGCGCGGGCGGGGGAAGCGGTGTCGCGAGGCCACCGGCTGTGCTGGTGACGTGCGACAGCGTCTCCGTCGCGGAGTCGAGCCAGGCGGAGAGCCAGTCGGAGCGGGCCGCCGGTCCGGTGCCGCCCGCCGCCGTGAGCCCGACGGCGGTGGGCCGGCAGCGCTCCGCGGGCGGGTCGGCGGCCAGCGCGTCCAGGATGTGTTTGACCAGCGCCGGCCGGGTCGCCGTACGCGGGCTGCGGTTCAGCGCCTCCTCAAGCGCGGCCACGTCGACCCAGCCCAGTCCCTCGACCCGGGGCACCAGATGGCCGAGCAGGACCTCGGCCATGGTCACCACGAAGGCGAACCTGTCCGCCTCCGGCGTCGGGATCGGGTCAACCACCCGCAGCTCGGGCGCGGCATAGGGCGCGGTGCGGCCGGCGATCCCGGTCCCGTCGGTGAGCCGGGCTAGGCCCAGGTCGACCAGGACGGCGACGCCGTCACCGCGGACCACGATGTTCGACGGCTTCACGTCGCCGTGTGCCACTCCCTGCACGGTCTGGCCGCCGGAGTGCATGTGGTCGAGCGCGGCGGCGACGGTACGCAGTTTGCGGATCCGCTCGCTGACCCGGGCGTCGGGGTTCTCGTCCCACCACTCACGCAGCGTCATGCCCTCGACGAAGTCCATGACGACGTAGCCCACGCGGGTGTTCGGGCTGGCCGCACCGGCAAGATGCCAGGACGGCCCGATGAACATGCTCGTGACGCGGACCAGGCCGGGGTGGCTGAGGGTGGTCAGCAGCCGGCTTTGCTTCTCCCAGGCCTCATCGCTCGGCGGCCGGAACATGGTCTTGACCGCGACGGTGGCGCGCCCTTCGGTCGACAGGGGCAGCTCCGCCCGCCACACCTCGCCCTCGCTGCCCCGCCCGATCGTCTCCTTCAGCACGTAGGTGTCCGGCCGCGTGGCTGGGCCGACCCAGTGCGCGGCCGGGTCGACTCCGGTTTCGGTCATGCATTCCCCCCAGGGATGTGCTGGTCATGCGGATGCTGGAACAACGCGGGCCGCCGCGGGCGCCGCCTGTCGCGGGCGGGCAGGCTATGACGGGCAGGCTGTGGCAGGCGGGGATTGTTCGCCGCGAAACACGACGATAGTGGCACTCCCGCGGACGGCCACGCGGGTCTGGCGTGTCCGCCCCGATGGCCAGGCGTAGGGACGCAACGGGCCGGCCTGGGCGGCTCCGGCGAGTCCCGGCGCGCTCGACCTTGTGTTACCGGCCAGCCGGAGTGCCGTCGCGGCGGTCCGCTGACCACCGCGCGCGGACCAGCCCCTCCTGCTGCCAATCCGAAGTACCGCTGTCAAGCTGAAGCCGGGGACAGGCCCGCGGGATCCGGGCGGCAGGCCCCTGGGACGGACGGGGCCTGGAGGCAGGGTGATGATCGGGGAAGGGCGGCGACACCAGCCGCCGCTCAGCGTGTCCGCGGGCCTCGCCACCCGGATCAACGTTGGTGGCCGGCCGAGCCCGTACGCGATGACCGTCCTTGCCGCGGTCACCCGCATCCCCCGCGGCAAGGTGATGACCTACGGCGATGTCGCCGAGTACGTGGGTGCGGGAACAGGCCGGACGGTCGGCGCGGTGCTCTCCCGGCACGGGCATGACGACGACATCCCCTGGCACCGGGTGCTGCGGTCCACCGGCGAGCCGAATCCGAACGCCCCGGGCGAGGCGCTGCGACGGTTGGCCGCTGAGGGCACGGCGCTGCTCCCCGGCGGGGGGCGGGTGGATCTGGCCGTGGCCCGCTGGGACGGCCGGACAGCTGGCTAAGAGCGCGTTT
>NZ_CAKJTR010000039.1:30713-38317 GCF_917627355.1 Protofrankia sp. Cj3
GCCTTCCGCCTTGCCAGGGGGCGCCTGGACGCGGCTCACTGATCGAAAGCCCGATCTCAAACACGCTCTAACAGCACCCGGCCCCGGCGCCCCGGCGGGAATCGTCCGGTTCTGTCGGTGGCGCGTGGTGTGCTGTGCGCGTGACAGCCCAACCGGACGCCGCCGGGGTTCCCCGGCAGCAGACGCATGCGGTCCCGGCCATGGCGGGCCCGCCGGTCTACCGGCTCGTGCGGACCCCGCCGCCGCCGTCGCGCCCGCCGGTCCTCGACACCGATCAGGCCCGCGTCGTCGCCCACACCGGTGGTCCGCTGCTCGTCCTGGCCGGGCCGGGCACGGGCAAGACGACCACGATCGTCGAGGCGGTGGTCCGGCGGGTGGAGGACGGCCTTGACCCGCAGCGCATCCTGGTACTGACCTTCAGCCGGCGGGCCGCGCAGGAGCTGCGCGAACGCATCACCCGGCGGCTGCGCGCCGCTGTCGGCGCCCCACTGGCCTGGACCTTCCACGCCTGGTGCTACGCCGTCCTGCGGCTGGGCCGGCCGGCGGGCCTTGGCGGCGCCCCACCGAGGTTGCTGTCCGGCCCCGAGCAGGACACGAAGCTCCGCGATCTCCTTGCCGGGACGGTGGAGGTGGGCCGGCCGCGATGGCCGGCCGCGCTCGCGGGCTGCCTCACGTCCCGGGGCTTCGCCGAGGAGGTGCGGGCCATGCTTGCCCGGGCCAGGGAGACGGGGCTGAGCCCGGATGCGCTCGCGGCGCTCGCGCGGCGGACCGGCCGGGACGACTGGGCCGCGATGGCGACCTTCTACGCTGACTATCTTGACGCTCTTGATCTTGAAGGAATGATTGATTACTCCGAACTGGTGCAACAGGCGGCAGCCGTCGCCGAAGACGACGATGTCGGCGTTGGCCTGCGTCGTCGTTACCGCGCTATCTTCGTCGACGAGTACCAGGACACCGACCCCGCACAGGAGCGGCTGCTGCGGGCCGTCGCCGGTGGCGGCGCGGACCTCGTCGCCGTTGGCGACCCGGACCAGTCGATCTACGGTTTCCGCGGGGCAGAGGTGCGTGGGCTGCTGGAGTTCCCGACCCGGTTCCCCCATGCCGACGGGCGTCCCGCCGAAGTGGTGGCGTTGCGGCGCTGCCGCCGGCTGGGGCCGGTGGCGCTCGCCGTCAGCCGGCGGGTGGCGGACCGCATCCCCGCGACAGGCCTGCCCGCCGAACATCTGCGCGCGCATCGGGATCTGATCGCGGCGGGCGGCCCCGACAAGCCCGGCACAGAACGCGTCGAGGCCCGGCTGTACACCTCCGAGGGCGCCCAGGCCGAAGGCGTTGCTGACCTGCTGCGCCGGGAGCATCTGGAGAACGGCACACCGTGGGACCGCATGGCGGTACTGGTGCGAAGCGCGGCCCGGTCCGTTCCGCCGCTGCGGCGGATGCTCACCGCGGCGGGCGTGCCGGTCGAGGTGGGTGGCGACGAGCTGCCGCTTGCCCGTGACGGTGCGGTCGCGCCGCTGCTGTTGGCGCTGCGCTGCGTCGACAACCCCGACCGCGAGCTGACCGCCGAGACGGTACGGATCTTGTTGACAGGCCCGTTGGGCGGTGCCGACCCGACCACGCTGCGGGCGCTGGGCCGGGCGTTGCGCGCGATCGACCGCGCCGCGAGCGTCCCGGGTGCGACCGCCCCAGCCGTGCCGTCGCCGTCGGCGGAACTGATCCGGCTGGCGGTCGCCGACCCCGGCCGCGCCCTGCCGATGGTCCCCGACCACGTCGCGGGTCCGGCTCGTCGCCTTGGTGAGCTGCTGCGATCCGCTCGCGCGCTGCTCAAGCGCGGTGGCGCGCCCGAGGACGTCGCGTGGCTGCTGTGGTCGGGCACCAGCTGGCCCGCCCGGTTGGAACGGGCGTCCGCCGCGGGAGGGGCGGCCGGGCGGGCGGCAGACCGTGATCTGGATGCCGTGGTCGCGCTGTTCGCGACCATCGGCCGGTCCAGCGCGCGGCGCGGTCCCGGTACCGGCATCGGCCCGCTCCTGGACGAGCTGGAACAGCAGCAGGTCACCGGCGACACCCTTGCCGAACGTCCGGCGCGCGGGGGGGTCGTCCGGTTGCTGACCGCCCATCGCGGCAAGGGCCTGGAATGGGACGTCGTGGTCGTCTGCGGTGTCCAGGACGGGCAGTGGCCGGACCTGCGGACCCGCCACTCGCTGCTGGAGTCCGAACGGCTGGACCGTCCCGAGCTCGGCGGGATGCGGGAGCCCGCGACCCGCGCCGAACTTCTCGCGGACGAACGCCGGCTGTTCTATGTCGCGCTGACCCGGGCACGGCGCCGGCTCGTCGTCACAGCTGTCGACGCCGCTGATGATCAAGGTGTGAGCCCGAGCCGGTTCTTCCGCGAACTGTGCGACGCGGCGCCGCTCGGAGTGTCGGTGACCACGCAGCGGTCCCGGCTGGCCCGTCCCCTGACACTGTCGTCGGCGGTTGCGGCGCTGCGCCGGGCCGCCGTCGACCCGGCTTCCACACCGGCGCTGCGGGAGGCCGCCGCGGCCCGGCTCGCGCGGCTCGCGTCCGCGGTTGATGACGCGGGCCGCCCGCTCGTGGCGTCCGCCCGTCCGGGCCGCTGGTGGGGGCTGGCCGAGGTGACCGCTGGTGAGGTACCAGTGGTCGCGGTGGGCGCCCCCATCCGGTTGTCGGGGTCGTCGCTGTCCGGTTTGTCGACCTGCCCGATGCGCTGGTTCCTTGAGCACGAGGCACATGCGCAGGCCGCGAGCAACTCCGACATGGGCTTCGGCAAGGTTGTGCATGCGCTCGCGGACGAGGTCGCGACCGGGCGGACCGCTCCCGATCTCGACGCGCTCGACGCCCGCCTGGACCGGGTGTGGCGGCATCTCGCCTACGAGGCGCCGTGGCGCTCCGAGCAGCAGCGCGCGGCGGCACGCCAGGCGCTGGCCCGGTTCCTGAGGTGGCACACGGCCACCCGCAACCGGCGGTTGGTGGCGAGCGAGGTCCCGTTCAGCTGCGACATCGTCGTGGGCGGCCGAACGGTGAAGCTACGTGGCTTCATCGACCGTATCGAGCTCGACGACGACGGCCGGGTACATGTCGTCGACTTCAAGACGGGCCGGACGGCTCCGTCCAGTTCGGACGTGGCGCGTCATCCGCAGCTCGGCATCTATCAGGTTGCTGTGCGTGATGGGGCGGTGGCGTCGACAGCCGATGGGGCCCGAGCCGAGCCCGGCGGAGCCGAACTGGTGCACCTGCGCCTTGACGCGCCCTCGGCGCCCGCGCAGCCCCCGGCGCCAGCAGGCCCGGCCGGGGAGGCCGCCGGGCATCCGCCGGCTCGGGCGCCGAAGGTCCAACGCCAGGATGCGCTGCCGGTCGACGGTCCCACCTGGGTGGAGGAGCTGCTGTCAGAGGCTGTCGAGCACATCGACGCGGAGCGTTTCCCACCGCGTCCCGGCACAGCCTGCCCGACATGCGCGTTCCGGCGTTGCTGCCCGGCCCAGGACGAGGGACAGCAGGTGATCACATGACCGTGGCCGCCGCCACGGCCCTGCCGGCAGGGCCGGCGCCGGCGCCGGCGCCGACAGACCTCCGTGATCTACTCGGCGTGCCGTTCACCGACGAGCAGATCGCCGCGGCGACCGCTCCGTTGGAGCCCGGGGTGATCGTTGCCGGCGCTGGCTCGGGCAAGACCTCGGTGATGGCTGCCCGGGTCGTGTGGCTGGTCGCGACCGGCCAGGTGGCGCCCGACGGTGTGCTCGGGCTCACCTTCACGACCAAGGCCGCGGGTGAGCTCACGGACCGGATCCGCCGTGGCCTGGAAAAATCGGGTGTCACGGGTACCGAGGGCGAGACCTGCGCGGGTGAACCGGTCGTGTCCACCTACCATGCGTTCGCGAAGCGGCTGGTCACAGACCACGCGCTGCGGCTCGGTCTGGAGCCCGGTTTCACGCTGCTTGCCGATGCCACCCGCTACCAGCTCGCCGGGCGGGTACTGCGTCGCCACCGCGGACCGGTCACGGCGCTGAGCAGACCGCTGTCGATGCTCGTGGGCGACCTCATCGCACTTGACGCGGAATGCGGCGAGCACCTTGTCGAACCGGGGGAACTGGTCGGTTTCGACCGTGACTGGCTGGCCGAGATCGAGACGGTGCTCGCCGCCGAACGGGAACGGCCGCGCACCAAGGGCCATGTCGACGCACTCGACCGGATGGCCCTGATCGCCCGGTCCCGTCAGGAGCTCAGCGCGATGGTCGCGGAGTTCCGCGCGGCCAAACGCGAGCGTGACGCCATCGACTTCGGTGACCTGGTCCGCCACGCGGTCCGGCTGGCCGACACAGTGCCGGAGGTCGGTGCGCTGGAGCGCTCCCGGGCCGGGGTCGTGCTGCTGGACGAGTACCAGGATACGTCCGTGGCGCAGCGGCGGATGCTCGCCGGCCTGTTCGGCGGTGGTCATCCGGTGACCGCCGTCGGTGACCCGTGTCAGGCGATCTACGGCTGGCGTGGCGCGTCCGTCGCGAACCTCGACGGCTTTCCGGCGCATTTCCCGCGTCGTGACGGCGGGCCGGCGCGGGTGTACGAGCTGTCGGTCAACCAGCGCAGCGGCGGGCGGCTGCTGAGCCTGGCCAACGCGGTGGCGGCTGGTCTGCGGGCCCGCCACCGCGTCGCGCGGCTGCGCCCGCGGGACGATGTCGCCGATCACGGTGAAACGGTGGTGGCACTGCATCCAACCTGGTCGCAGGAGGTTCGCTGGGTCGCGGCGACGCTTCGGGAGGTCGTCACCACCGGGCGGGCCAGGCCCGGGGAGTGCGCGGTACTCGTGCGGGCGCGCCGTGACGTCCCCGCGCTGTATGCGGCGCTGCTTGCGTGGGAGCTGCCCGTGGAGGTCGTGGGCCTTGGCGGTCTGCTGAGCCTGCCGGAGGTCGCCGATGTCATCGCGACGCTGGAGGTACTGGACGACCCGACGGCCAACGCGGCCCTGACCCGGCTGCTCACCGGCCCGCGGGTCCGCCTGGGCCGTCGTGATCTCGCCGCGCTCGGGCGTGCGGCGCGCGAGGCCGCCGGCGCCGGGGCGGGGCGCCCCGCCCTCCTCGAGCAGCCGGGATCCGACCAGCCGGGATCCGAGCGGCCGATGGGCGGACAGGGGCCGGATGCGCTTGACGAGGCGGTTCTCGGGATCGACCCCTGCGATGTGGTCGCGCTCGCCGACGTACTGGACGACCCGGGTCCGCAGGTGTCGGCTCAGGGCCGGGCCCGGCTGCGGATGCTCGGCGCGGACCTGCGTCACCTGCGCGTTCATATCGACGAGCCGTTGCTGGACGTCATCCACCGGATCATCGAGGTCACCGGCTTGGATGTGGAACTGGCGGCGAGCTCCGAGGCGGTCGCAGCCCGCCGCCGTGACAACCTCGCCGCGTTCGTCGACGTCGCGGCCGGCTTCACCGGCCTGGACAACGACGGTTCGGTCCGCGCGTTTCTGGCGTTCCTGCAAGCCGCGCGGGAACACGAGCGCGGTCTGGACGCGACCAGCCCCTCCGGCGCGGATGCGGTCCAACTGATGACCATTCACAAGTCCAAGGGGCTGGAGTGGGAGGTCGTGGCTGTGCCGAATCTCAGCCACACGGTTTTTCCGATCACTACCGTCCGGTCGAAGTGGACCACATCTCCGTCGGTGCTGCCCACGCCGTTGCGCGGGGACGCCGACGAGCTGCCTGTGCTGCGTGGCCACGGAAAATCCGACCTCGCCGAGTTCGCCGCCGACTGTGACGGCTACCTGGAACGGGAGGAACGCCGCCTCGGCTATGTCGCGTTCACCCGGGCCAAGTCGGTGCTGTTCGGCAGCGGGCACTGGTGGGGGCCGTCGCAACGTCGGCTGCGTGGGCCGTCGGTCTTCCTCGGCGAACTGTACGATCATGTGCGCGCCGGTCACGGCACAGTCGCGGCGTGGGCGCCGAGACCATCCGAGGATGAGACCAACCCGCAGCTCACCGGTATGGAAGAGCTGGACTGGCCGCTACCGTACGAGCCCGCGTCCGCTGCCCGCCGCCGTGCCGTCGCCGAGCGGGTCACCACGCATCTGACCGCCCTGGCCGCGGGGCGGCCGTTGCCCGCGGACGATCTTACCGCGATGGCTCCGGCGGAACGGCAGGCACTGGCCGAACTCGACCGCGATGTCGAGCTGCTGTTGGAAGAGGCTCGCCGCGCTCGGCGGCCGTCCCGCACGGTGGAGCTGCCGCACGCGCTCACCGCCTCCCAGGTGGTGCGGCTGCGGTCTGATCCGGCGGGGCTGGCCCGCGACCTCGCCCGCCCGATGCCGCGGCGCCCGGCACCGCTGGCACGTCGGGGCACGGCGTTCCACGCCTGGGTGGAGGACGTCTTCGGGCAGGTCCCGCTACTTGATCCCGAGGATCTGCCGGGGGCCGCGGACGAGGCAATGGACGAGGTAACCGATGAGATGCCGGCGGACGGCGACATCATGGCGTGGCGGGCGGCGTTTCTGGCCAGCCCGTATGGCCGGCGGCGCCCGTTCGCGGTGGAGACGCCGTTCGAGCTGCTGATCGCGGGCCGGGCGGTCCGGGGCCGCATCGACGCGGTGTACGACCTCGGGGGCGGCCGTTGGGAGGTGGTGGACTGGAAGACGGGCCGGCAGCACGCGGACGCGGTGCAGCTGGCGGTGTACCGGCTGGCCTGGGCACGGTTGCGGGGGGTGCGCCCGGACGCGGTGGACGCGGCGTTCCTGTACGTCCGCTCAGGTGAGGTGGCCCGCCCGCCGCTGCTGTCCGAAACCGAGCTCGAATCCCTTCTCCGCGGCCCGTGACCGGCCCCCGCCCGGCTCATCCAGACCACGCGGCCAGCCAGCGGCTGTCCGCGCTGGAACGCCTCGTTGCACAGGGCCGGGCAACCGCGCCCACCATCGGGCCGGACGAACCGCTGCCGATGCCGCCCGTGTTGGGTGATCCGTCTCTTGACACCGCGCAGGAGCTGGCCGCGGCACGCGAGCACGAACGCTGGTGATCTATTTCGATTCCGCCGCGGTGGTCAAGCTTGTCCGTGCGGAGCCGTCGAGCGCCGATGATGTCTACTCTTGGTAGCTACCAGGAATCCGGGGAGGGTGCCGTGTCGGGGACTGCGATCGCGAGGCTGTTCACGCATGGCAGGAGCCAGGCTGTGCGGCTGCCGAAAGAATTTCGGCTGCCCGGTGACCGGGTGCGTGTCCGACACGTGGGAGGCGGCGTGCTACTGGAGCCGATCGCGTCGGATGTCGATGCGTGGTTCGCCGAGCTGGACCGGTTTGCCGGCGTGCCACTGTTTGAGGACGGTAGGAACCAGCCGGCGGCGCCCGTCGGCGAGGACATCTTCGAGTGACCTGTCTTCTGGGCGCCAACGCGGTGGTCGCCCTGTTGCGGAACAAGCCGTTCGCCGTGCGCGATCGGTATCGGGCGGCCCTCGCGTCGGGGAACCTCTCGCGCTGTCGTCGGTCGTGCTGTCCGACACCAGGTCTGCGTAGCGCTCGCTGAACTCAAGGAGAGGGTGACGGCGATATATGTCTGGGGAGGTTCCGAGGGGCCGATGCGTGTGGCTGTCAAGCGGTCATGCCATGATCGACATCC
>NZ_CAKJTR010000040.1:0-4083 GCF_917627355.1 Protofrankia sp. Cj3
GATCTGACGGTGCGACGGTCGCGTTACGAGCCCCCTTTGGGCGGGCCTGTCGACGGGCTGCGCCCTGATCCAGCCGAGATGAGCGACATCGGAGGCAACGCGGCACCTGCTGACAAGGTTTCCCTACGACGGGTGGGACAGAATCAGCGTCATGAGAACAGATCTTGCGACGGCCCTGGGTACCCAGGAGACCGCCAACCTCGAGTTCAAGCGGGAGGCCAAGGACCGTAACGCCATCCGCGAGGCGATCTGTGCTCTGGCCAACGATCTACCGGGACTGGGCGGCGGATGCCTGATCATCGGCGTCGACAAGTCTGGTAGGCCGGTCGAGCAGGTCGACACATCGGATCAGGCGCTGCTCGGGCTTAGAGCGCCCGGCAATAGGGGACGCGGCGTCGCGGGGCTGGGGCACGCACCTCGCTGTGTTGTCGTCGGTCGCCACCCAATACCAGGGTGGCTCCCTCCGCCGCCTTGCGATGCACGCACCCCAGCCCCGCTCCTTGATCCACGCCCCTATTGCCGGGCGCTCTTACCAGCATCCGTGATGAGGGGAGGATTCTGGATCGGCCTTCGATCGTAGTGAGCCGCGCCATATTTCAGGGGCAGCCGGTCGTCCAGATCGACGTGAGTGCGTCCCGGACCCCACCGGTCCGGTTCGACAACGTCGTCTGGGTGCGGCCGGGACCGTCAACCCGCAGGGCGACCCGCGACGACGAGCGGGTGCTCTCCGAGCGGCGGCGCTCCTTTGAAACTCCGTTCGATGTCCGTCCCATCACAGGCAGCACCACCGACGACCTCGATCTCGATCTTTTCCGGTCGGACTACCTACGCTCCGCGATCGACCCGTCGGTCCTGAACGAGAACGGTCGGCCGACCGAGCAGCATCTGGCGTCACTGCGACTCGCCGACATCAATGGCACCCCGACCGTCCTCGGTCTCCTCCTTGTCGGGCTGGACCCGAGCGCGCGAATTCCCGGCGCATACGTCCAGTTCATCCGGTACGAGGGGATTGATGTTGGTGGTGCCGTCTTGGATGAGCAGGAACTCCGGGTCAATGTCATCAACGCTGCGGAGCGGCTGGAGACCCTGTACAAGGGACACCTGCACACCCGACTGATCGAGGTGAGCGGGTTTCGCGAGGAGCCGAGGCCGGACTACCCGATCGAGGCGCTCCGAGAGGTGTGCATGAACGCGATCATGCACCGCAACTACGAGTCATCGAACGCGCCGGTCCGCGTTGCCTGGTTTGATGACAGGATCGAGGTGACCAATCCCGGCGGACCGTTCGGTCAGGTCCGGTCAGACAACTTCGACCGGGTCAACGACTATCGGAACCCCTCGCTTGCCGCCGCGATGAAGTCGCTGGGCTACGTCAACCAGTTCGGCCGCGGTATCGGGCGTATCCGGGCGTCATTGAGCCGGAACGGCAACCCCGAACCTGAGTTCATCGTCGATGACGCCTCGTGGACCGTGACCCTGAGGAGCGCCACGTGATCTCGGTGGCGCTGTTCAATAACAAGGGTGGTGTAGGGAAGACGACCCTCACCTATCACCTCGCGCACATGCTTCAGCGGCTCGGCAAGAATGTTCTTGCCGTGGACCTGGACCCCCAGTCGAACCTGACGGCAGCCTTTCTTGATGAAGAGAAACTCGAGCTGATCTGGCGGGAGCCCGACGAGTCGACATGGTCGGCCGGGCGGGGCGATGCCGACAGCGCTACCACAGTTGCCGCCGCTGTCAGGCCGATTATGGAAGGCACGGGGGACATTCGTCCGTGTGGGCCTGAACAGATCGCGGATGGGCTCTGGTTGCTTGCTGGTGACCTGACGTTGAGCGCTTTCGAGGATCGGTTGAGCGAATCCTGGCCCAAGGGCTTCACTGGAGACCCGGCAGCGCTGCGGACGACAACGGCGTTCCACCGGATTATTCAGGTTGCCGCTCGACAGGTCAGAGCCGATGTCGTACTCATCGATGTCGGCCCTAATCTCGGCGCAATCAATCGAGCGGCTCTGCTCGCTGCCGACACGGTGCTCGTTCCACTGGCGGCGGATCTGTTCTCCCTCCGGGGACTGCGAAATCTTGGACCGACCCTCCGGACGTGGCGGGCGACCTGGCACCACAAGGTACTCCCGGACCTCCCGCCGAGGATTGATGCACCGCCTGGCCGAATGACTCCCCTCGGTTACGTCATTATGCAGCCGACGATGCGTCTGGACCGCCCCGTCAAGGCATACCAACGATGGCTCGATCGCATTCCTCAGGTCTTCGCGTCGGACGTGCTAGGTGAACCGGAGGCGAAAACAAGCCTCGGATCGTATGAAATCGCAACGCTACGCAATTACCAGAGCCTGATGCCGCTCTCGCATGATGCGCGCAAGCCGATGTTCGACCTGAGAACCGCAGACGGCGCGCTGGGTAGTACCCAGACGCTTGTCAGCCGGTGCTACCACGACTTCCAGTCGCTCGCGACGACGCTCTTGCAGAGGCTGGACTCAGTGCAGGTCGAGAACTGACTCAGCTGGTTTGCTGAAGGTCACCGACTTCGGTATCACGAAAATCGTGGAGGGGCCGGCGACTACCGCGAGCGCGGTTATCGGCACTCCGCGGTATATGGCCCCCGAACAGATCCTCGGTGGCCGGCTGAGCCCGGCCACCGATCTGTACGCCCTGGGGGCGTCGCTGTATGAGCTGCTGGCCGGGACGCCACCGTTTGATCCGGCGCTGCCGGCCCCGGCACTTGTCCATCATCCGCCATCCAGGGCCTGCCGGCGCCAGGCGGCGCCTCGCGTCATCGCTCCCCGCACATCGCTTCGCGATGCACGGCTACCCCGGCTCGTCAGCCCCGGTGGAACACCGCTACCTGGGCCTTCTCCGCCTCACGATGCATCCGTCTGTCATCCGGCGCCCCCCGAACAACTTCCGGTGGCGACCACTTGCGGTCGGCGCTGGACGTTCATCCAGGACCTGCCGGTGCCAGCCGGCGCCTCGCGTCGTTGTCGTCAGCCCTGGTAGCACACCGCTACCGGGGCCTCCTCGCGCCTCGCGACGCATCCACCTGGCATCCGACAACCCCCGAAGGAGTTCCAGCGCCGACCGCTGAGCGTGACGCAAGCGGCGCGTCCCCGGCTGGAGCAGGCACGGCCTGCCGCACGACCAATATCACGCAACTTCAGACTAATGACTACGGAATGTCATCGGCCGTGTCGGCAGTATTATCACCCAGGGTAACCACAGTAGGTTTTACCTTTGTACTTGGTGCATTCCTTACCATTCTTTGTATGCCAGTAGTCTCCCTCTCTGTGTGCCTGGGTTGTCGGCTTACCGCTCACAAGCATCGGGGCGGTGGTCAGTGCGACGGTGGCGAGGAGCAGTGCCAGCGCCAGTGCCAGCGCCAGTGCCAGCCTCGGGGGCTGGCGGATTGACCAAAGCAAATTCTGCATTGATACCCCTTCTCGGGTATGAGAGAAATGGATGGAGGATTATTCAGCGCTCCCATCCTGGATGATCTGAATTATCCGTTGTCGCAGGTCGAGGCGTTGTTATAGATCTCGATGGAAAAGTTCTGCATAACCCTCCAGGTAGATGCAGCTCCATGGGCGTACGGTCGGTCGGCCGCTAGATCTCACAGTTAACAGGGTTGGCCGCGCACGCGCCACGAAATGAGCCGGAGAGGGCGGACTGAAAATGATATCCGTATCCGCCCGTGGCGCTGAGCTGCGCATAGTCTCCAGGGCAGTTTCTCCGCAGCCCGGTGCGGTACCAGCGGGAGGCGTCAAAGGAGCGGTCAGCCGGCTTACATTAAAAGAGACGGAGGATTGGCTGCTTCAGGCGGCGGGTGGTGGGCCGACTGTCCCGGCGGTACGTCGCCGAGCCTTCTGGATCAGACAACGGACAGTGACGAAGGTGGCGGCCGGATACAGGTAGAAGCCGACGATCTCCCCGTTCCTATCAGTACACCGCCGTAACTTAACGTAGTTGTTCATCCACGAGTGCGTGCGTTCGAACTGCGGGCGTGGGGGCAGTAACGCCGAGAACTGGTCCCACAACGGTTCGAATTCCCTGTATCGATCCATGATCGGCGCG
>NZ_CAKJTR010000040.1:4456-9564 GCF_917627355.1 Protofrankia sp. Cj3
AGGATCCACTGGTCGTAGTCAAGCGCCTCGGTGCCGATCGTGGTGTCATCACCGTGGCCGGTGTGCACCACGGTCTCCGGCGGCAGCGTCAGCAGCCGGCCTCTGATCGAGTCCAGGATGGTCGGAAAGTCGGAGAACGACCGGCCGGTCGCCCCCGGGCCGCCACGGAAAAGGGTGTCGCCGCTGAACAGAACCGGTTCCCCGCCGATCACCCCGTACAGGCACACCCCGCCGGGGGAGTGCCCCGGAGTGTGCATGACGTGTAGCCAGCCGCCGCCGGCGATCGGGAGCCGCTGGCCGTCGGAGAGCTCGAGGTCGGGCAGGCGGTCCGGATAGACCGCCTGCCACAGCATCAGATCCGCCGGGCACAGGGCGATCGGAGCCTGTACCCGGGCGGCCAGCTCCACCGCCGCGTTGATGTGGTCGTTGTGCCCGTGTGTCGCGACGATCACTGACACGTGCCGGCCGTCGATCGCGGCGAGGATCACTGAAGGGTCGTGTGCGGCATCGATGACCAGCACCTCGGTGTCGTCCCCGAGTAGCCAGATGTTGTTGTCAACCGTGAAGCTCTGGCCGTCGATCAGGAAGTCCCCGCGGGTGATGATCCGATCGACCCGTACCCCGCCGTTTCTCGCCACACGTTCTCCGTCCCCGTCGCTGAGCGGCTGACCGCCGGGTAGCTGACTGTCGTCGCGCTGGCCGCGTGAACGCCCAGCCGCTCACGGGCCGGACCGGCCCATTCCGGTACTGACCGTACATCTCGATCAGAGCGTAACGACACTGCGCAGTACATCGCCACGCCGCATGCGGGTAAAGGCGTCCTCGACGTCGCCGAGACCTATGGTCTCGGTCACGAACCGGTCGAGGTCGAGCCGGCCGGCTCGATACAGATCGATCAGGATGGGGAAGTCCCGGCTGGGCAGACAGTCGCCGTACCAGGACGTTTTCAGCGAGCCACCGCGACTGAATATCTCGATCATGGGCAGCTCAAGAGACATGGCCGGTTCGGGGACACCGACAAGGACGAGCCGTCCGGCGAGGTCCCGGGCGAAGAACGCCTGGCGGTAGGTCTCCGGCCGGCCGACCGCCTCGATGACCACGTCTGCGCCGTTACCGTCAGTCAACGCTCGGATCGCCTCCACGGGATCGAGGCCGCCTGCGTCGATGGTGTGGGTCGCACCGAACCCGCGGGCCCACTCCAGCTTGCGCGGGTCGATGTCCACCGCGATGATCCGTCGCGCACCGGCGATGGCCGCGCCCGCGATGGCCGCGTCCCCGACACCTCCGCAGCCGAAGACCGCGACGGTTTCCCCCCGGGTGATCTCGCCGGTGTTGACCGCCGCGCCGAACCCGGCCATCACCCCACAGCCGATCAGCCCGGCCACCTCCGGGCGCGCCGCTGGATCGATCTTCACGCACTGGGCGGCGGCCACCAGGGTCGCTTCGGCGAAGGCGCCGATACCCAGCGCCGGCGACAGCGGCGTCCCGTCCACCAGCGTCATGGGCTGGGCGGCATTGCGGGAGTCGAAGCAGTACCACGGGCGGCCCCGCAGGCAGGACCGGCAGGCCCCGCAGGGCGCCCGCCAAGCGATCACGACGTAGTCGCCGGCCGTGACCGAGGTGACCCCCTCGCCCACGGCGTCGACGACTCCGGCGGCCTCGTGACCGAGCAGGAAGGGATAATCGTCGCTGACAGCACCCTCGCGGTAATGCAGATCGGTGTGACAGATACCGCATGCCTGGACGCGCACCCGCGCCTCACCCGGCCCGGGATCGGGAACGATGATCTCGGTCAGGACGACGGGAGCGCCCTTTGCCAGGGAGACCACACCAGGAACTGTTACCCAACCCATCGCGGCGCTCCCGTCATCGTCGACCGTCAGGCACTGTCGGCCAGACACCGGGTGCGGCGGTCCGGTAGCCGCGGCGGTCCGGTAGCGTTTGCCACCAGCCGAATCACTCCGGGCCTCAGCATGGCCGGAAAACGGTGTGATCGTAGCTCGTCCTGCGCCGTCGGGTGTCCCAGGCAGCCAGGTCACGGACGGGTGTGGGGCGGGCACGGGCCTGAACCCGCCCGCGATGTCCGGCGCTCGCCGCGCCGACGTGACCTACCCGGCGTCGTGGGTCACCTCAAGTATCGGTACGCTCCTGACGGTCCGCTTCTGCTCTTCGTGCACGGATCCGCAAATATCTCCTGTGGCCTGAGGGTGCGCCGAGGATGAACGATCGCGCGCCCTCAGGCTGACCAGAAGGAGCAGGTCCCTTGACATGACCGCCGACGCCTCGCCGATGCCGACCCAGGTGCGTTCCCCCTACGGGGGGGTGACCGTCGGGGATCCGGCCCTGTCTGCCGATGGACGGCTCGACGGTGCCGACGTCGTGCACAGCTCAGGTGGGGCAGGCGAGCTGGGTCCCACGGGACGTCCGTTGCCGGCCTTTCCCAAGCCTCCTCCGGTGGTCACTCACGGTGCCGCCTGGGTGGTCGCCATGTGCAACCAGAAGGGCGGCGTCGGTAAGACGACCAGCACGATCAATCTCGGCGCGGCGCTCGCCGAGTACGGCCGCCGGACCCTGCTGGTCGACTTCGACCCGCAGGGGGCGCTGTCGGTCGGCCTCGGAATCAACCCGATGGTGCTGGAACGCACCGTCCACGATCTCCTCGTGGGTGGCGAAGCCGAGATGGGCGAGGTGATAGTCCCCACTCAGGTTGATGGTCTGGATCTGCTCCCCAGCAATATCGATCTGTCGGCCGCGGAGATGTTGCTGGTCACCGAGGTTGGTCGTGAGCACACGCTCGCGCGCGCGCTGGCGTCGGTCCGCTCCGAATACGATGTGATCCTTATTGACTGCCAGCCGTCGCTCGGTCTACTGACCGTGAACGCGCTGACCGCGGCCGACGCGGTCATCGTGCCGCTGGAGTGCGAGTATTTCGCCCTCCGCGGTGTCGCCCTGCTGCTGGACACCATCGACAAGGTGCGTGACCGGCTGAATCCACGCCTGGAGCTCGCGGGCATCCTTGCCACCATGTACGACGCCCGCACGCTGCACGCCCGGGAGGTGCTGGCGAGGGTCGTCGAACGGTTCCCGGACGAGGTCTTTCACACGGTGATCAGCCGTACCGTGCGCTTCCCGGAGACCACCGTCGCCGGTGAGCCGATCACGACCTACGCGCCCACATCGGTTGGAGCGGACGGATACCGGCGGCTGGCCCGCGAGCTGATCGCCAGGCATACGGCGCCGCCGGTGGCACAGCGCTAGGGATATACCCTGGGGACACACCCTGGCACCACGTAGCCGTAGCTTGTTCGGGAAGCGGATAAGGGACCTGTAGAGGCGTGCTGTTCCACCTGGCCGAACCCGCGGCGCTTCTGGGGATCGTTCTTGCGCTCCTCATCGGGATCTACGCACATGACGCGGCGCAGGTCGTGGTCGCGAGGTTGCTCCAGGACCCCGGGCCGATGCGGTCCGGCCGGCTGACGGCGTCGGTGAAACACCATGTCAGCCCTTTCAGCGCGGTGGCCATGATTATCGCCGGTGTCGGCTGGAGCGAGCCGATAGCCATGAACGACCTACGTCGCGGGCGACGGTTCCACGTCGCGGCGGCGCTGCTGGCCGGGCCGCTGGCCTATCTGCTGCTCACGTTCGGCGCACTCGTCGGTTTCACGTTCGTTCCCCAGTCGCTTGTCGTCATCGAGGGCAGCCGGATCGTGGAGCTCGCCGGTGTGGGCGACTTCCTCGGGAAGCTGGTGCTGTGGCTGGCGGTCACATTCGCGTCGCTGTTCATTGTGAGCCTCATCCCGATCCCGCCCGCCGACGGTGGGCGGGTGCTGTTCGGACTCGGCCCGCAGTCACCGAGCTGGCACAGGGCCGAGTACCAGCTCCGTGAGAACAACGTCGGAATCCTCATCCTGCTGGCGCTCATCCTGCTGCCGACGTTGTTTCCCGGTTTCCCCTCGGTCGTGGACCAGCTGGTTCTTCCGTTGCTCGACGGCCTGGGCGGCATTATCAACCTCCGTCTTCGTTGACACGTTGCGCCGGCCTCACACCTTGCGTGGGCCTCGTGCGTCGCTGGTTGGCCGAACGGGTGTGGCGCTGCCGGCCCGCCCGGTCGGTGCGGCTGGCCAGCCCGGCTGGTCGGTGCGGCTGCCTGAGCCGGCGGTAGCGTCCAGGCATGGCGCGGATCAGAACATCCCCTCATCGGGATGCGTCCGTGGCTGCCGGGACCGCCGAGCCCGTGGCTGCCGGGGCCGCCGAGCCCGTGGCGCCGACCGGACGGGGTCGCGGCGGTAGTGCCTTCGTGGTCGAGCTCGCGAATTTCACCGGTCCTTTCGATCTGCTGCTTTCCTTGATCGCTAAGCATAAGATGGACGTGACCGAGGTTGCGCTTTCCCAGGTCACCGATGAGTTCGTGGCGCACATCCGCCGCCTGGGCGCGGGCTTCGACCTCGGGCAGGCCACCGAGTTTCTGGTGATCGCGGCAACCCTCCTGGATCTCAAGGCGGCCAGGCTGCTGCCCGGGGCGATCTCCGAGGACGAGGCGGAGAACCTTGCCCTCCTCGAGGCCAGAGACCTGCTGTTCGCCCGGCTGTTGCAGTACAAGGCGTACAAGGAGGCATCGGCCCTCTTCACCGGGCTGATGACGCTGGAGGCCCGGCATCTGCCCCGGGCCGTCGCGCTGGAACCGCGGTACGCGCAGGCGCTGCCAGAGGTGCAGATCGGCATCGGGCCGGCCGAACTCGCCCGCCTCGCGGCCAGACTGCGAGAACCGCCGTTGCCTCCGCAGGTCGCGACCGATCACGTCCACCTGCCGCGGATCAACATCCGCGAGCATATGCTTGCGGTGATCGAAAAATTGCGAGAGGTGGGCAGCGCTTCCTTCGGGCTGCTGTGTGCCGGCTGCCAGCAGACGATCGAGGTGGTCGCGCGTTTCCTCGCCCTGCTCGAGCTCTTCCGGGAGGGACGGATCGCGTTTGCGCAGGAGGTGCCGCTGGGGGAGCTGATCGTCCGATGGGTGGCTGACGCCGAACCCGATGAGCTGGGGCGGGCGTCCGGCAGCTCCGGTGGCGGCCGCGTCGCCGACCACCTCGCCGGGAGCGGAGCCGCCGGCA
>NZ_CAKJTR010000040.1:9734-17997 GCF_917627355.1 Protofrankia sp. Cj3
CGGCCGGCCCGACCACGGCTGATCTGGATGCGGCTGACCTGAACGCCGGCCAGCGTAGGAAGCGAGGAACACGACAACGATGACAGCGGATGTCCACCCGGCCGCCGCGCACGAAACCGCGGAGCGCCAGCGGCCCTTGCTGGCCGAGCCGAGCGGGGCCGAGGCGGTGGCCCGCCCGCCGCTGCCCGCGCTCGTCGAGGCGATCCTGATGGTCGCGGAGAACCCGGTCCCGGTTACGGAGATCGCCGTGAGCCTCGACGTCCCCCACGCGGAGGTCGAGCGTGTCATTGCCGGGCTGGCCCGCGGTTACGTCGAGCAGGGCCGGGGCTTCAGCCTCCGTGACGTCGGTGGCGGCTGGCGTTTCTACACCAGCGATGAGTGCGCGCCCTGGGTCGAGCGGTTCGTGCTCGCCGGGCAGAGCCCGAAACTGTCCCAGGCGGCGCTGGAGACGCTGGCGATCGTCGCCTACCAGCAGCCGGTGAGCCGTGGGCGGATCTCCGCGGTGCGGGGTGTGTCCGCCGACGGTGTGATCCGTACGCTGACCACCCGCCGGCTCGTGGAGGAGGCGGGCAGCGACCCGGAGAGCGGGGCGACGCTCTACCGGACGACTGCCTACTTCCTGGAACGGATGGGTCTGCGCCACCTCGACGAACTGCCTCCGCTCGCCCCGCTGCTGCCCGGCATCGCCGACGTGGATGACATTGTCGGCTCATGACATTCTGGGCTCATGACAACCGGTGACGTGAATACCGAGGGCGTCCGGCTGCAGAAGGTTCTCGCGGCGGCGGGGCTCGGGTCCCGGCGGCACAGCGAGGAGCTGATCGCCGCGGGCCGCGTGCGGGTGGACGGCCGGGTCGTCGAGGCGCAGGGCCTTCGGGTCGACCCGCAGACCGCGGTCATCGAGGTCGACGGCGCACGGGTCGTGACCAAGGCGGGCCTGGTTCACCTCGCGTTGAACAAGCCGGTCGGGGTGCTGTCGGCGATGTCGGACGACCGGGGCCGACCGACCGTCGCGGACCTGGTGACCGACCACGCCCCCGGCCTGTTCCACGTCGGGCGGCTCGACGCCGACAGCGAGGGCCTGCTGCTGGTCACCAACGACGGGGAGCTGGCACATCGGCTGGCGCATCCGTCGTTCGGTGTCGCCAAGACCTACCTGGTCGAGGTGAGTGGGCCGGTCGGTCGGGACGTGCCGCGCCGGCTGCGGGCGGGGGTCACCCTCACGGACGGGATGGTGACCGTGGACGCCGTGCGGATCGTGAGCTCGGCCGGGCCGCGGGTCATGCTTGAGATCACGTTGCACGAGGGGCGTAAGCACGTCGTGCGTCGCCTGATGGACGCCGTGGACCACCCGGTGCGCCGGCTGGTGCGGACCCGGATCGGGCCGGTGTATCTCGGCTCGCTGCGGGCCGGCCGGACCCGGCACCTTTCCCAGGCGGAGGTCGGCGCGCTCTACCACGAGGTCGCGCTGTGACGCGGATGTCGCCATGACTGCCGTCACAATCAGTTCCGTGCAGGCCGGGAACGCCTCCCGTGCCTGTCGCGCCTGCCGTGCCTCCCGTGTTCGGCTGGCTGGTGGCGCGCGTTTGGGCAAGCCGGCTGTCTGGCTCCCTGGTCGAACGACGACTCCCGAAACACGCCGTAGGGTGGCGCGGTGACTGTCGCGCCCGCCACACCGGGATTCCCGCCCCCCGGACCGCCGCCGGGCCGGGTCGGTGTGGTGGGGGCCGGCCTGATCGGTACCAGTATCGGGCTGGCACTGGGCGTCCACGGCATCGAGGTCCTGCTGGCCGACATCGATCCTGAACAGATCAAGGTCGCCGAGGCCATGGGTGCCGGCCAGCCATGGCATGGTGAGCCCGTGGGGCATGCGGTCATCGCGGTTCCTCCGCACGCTGTCGCCGGTGAGCTACGGAAGGTGCAGCGGGCGGGGCTCGCCGAGACGGTCAGTGATGTCGCGAGCGTGAAGGCCCGGCCGATCGTCGAGGCCGTCCAGGCTGGATGCGATCTGTCGATGTGGTGCCCCGCGCACCCGATCGCCGGGCGTGAGCGCGGCGGCGCGGCCTCGGCCCGTGCTGACCTGTTCGCCGAGCGAGCCTGGGTCGTCTGCCCGGTGCCGCACACCTCACCTGCCGCCTTGGCCGCCACGATCGCGATCGCGCGGGCGTGCGGTGCCACACCGGTGCGCGCGACGCCCGACCGTCATGACACGGCGATGGCTGTCCTGTCCCACCTGCCGCAGGTGGTCGCGAGCCTGCTGGCCGCCGCCACCCCCGACCTCGACGCAGGCGAGCTGGCTCTTGCGGGCCAGGGGTTCCGGGACGCCACCCGCTTGGCCGACAGCGATCCCAGCCTGTGGTCGTCGATTCTGGAGGGCAACCGCGGGCCCGTCGCTGTCCGGGCCAGGCTGCTCAGCGAAAAGCTCGCCAGGTTGGCCGAGGTGCTCGACCGGGGTGGTGAACAGGAGGTTATCGAGGTTGTCCGCGGGCTCATGGCGGCTGGAAACACCGGCCGGGCGCTTTTGCCGCGCAAGGTCAGCGCGGCGATGCGGCCGTTGGCCTGGGCCTGGGTCGGAGTGGTGCTTGCGGACCGGCCCGGTCAGCTAGGCGAGCTGTTTGCGACGATCGGCGGCTGGGAGATCAATATTGAGGATATCGCCGCGTTTGAGCACAATCTCGACGCTCCGGCCGGCATTGTGGAGATCGCTGTTTCGCCCGATATCGTGGGTACGCTGCTGGATCGGCTTGCCGCCGCCGGCTGGACCGCCTATCGCAGGTCGTGAACGCCATCCTTCGTGGGTGGGCGGCCCCGAGTAGCCTGATCCGGGCTGACCACATCGGCCTTGACCTGGCCGGCGGCTTGGGTGACGACCTGGGCCGGCTGGGCTGGCTGGGTCGGCTGGGCCGGTTTCACCGTGTCGGTTGCTGACGGTTTTCTGATGTAGTCGGGTTACTGTGTGTACGCGGATTCCACCTATGCGCGGTTTTCGTGTGTGCACGGTCTTGTGCGTAATTGTCGCGTCTGGACGGAGGAAGCGGTGGAGCAGGACCGCGGTTCCCGTGAGTCAGTGGGCGTAACGGCCACTGACAATCAGGAAGTGTCCACGGGCGGCGAAGGCCGCTGCACCGGGCACAGTCAGGTATTGACGTCCGAGGGATTGTCCGAGGGATTGGTCGTAGCCGTCGACGGGCCGGGAGGCTCCGGCAAGAGCACCGTCGCCAGGGAGATCGCCCGACGGCTGGGCCTGCGCTATCTCGACACCGGCGCGATGTACCGGGCGGTGACACAGGTCGCCTTGGAGAGCAGGATCGACCTTGAAGATCACAGCGCTGTGGGGGAACTGGCCGAACGGGTGGTGCTGGCTGTCGGTACCAGTCCGGACAGTCCCACGATCGCGGTGAACGGCGAAGCCGTGGAGGACAAGATCCGCGGCAGGGCGGTCACGAACGCGGTGAGCGCGGTTGCCGCGGTGCCGGCGGTCCGGCGTCTTCTCGTCGCTCGCCAGCGGCAGATCATCGCGGCGTCCCCGACGGGCATCGTGGTAGAAGGCCGTGACATAGGTTCGGTCGTTGCTCCGCAGGCTCCGGTCAAGGTGTTCCTGACGGCCTCGACCGAGGTCCGGGCGTTGCGGCGGTCGCATCAGCTCGGGGAGAAGGGCATCGACGACGTGGCCCGTACCCTCGCTGAGCTCGATCGCCGGGATGCGCTGGACTCGACGCGTGCCGCGGATCCGCTGGCTGTCCCCGAGGATGCGATCATGCTCGACTCGACCAGCCTGTCCATTGAGGCTGTTGTGGACGAGGTTCTGCTGCACTGCGAACGGGTAACGGCCGACGCGTCATGACCGCCGAAAGCCCCGACGCCATGGAAGCGGGCGCCGGGCAGCCTCCGGCGCGCGTGCCGCGGCGCGGGGCGGCGTCCAGGCCCTACCGCGGCGTCGCGCACAGGGCGCTCAAGCCACCGGTGCGGTTTGTCCTGAACCAGATCGTCATGCGGGTGACCCTCCAGGGACTTGAGCACGTGCCGGCGACCGGCCCGGTGATCTTTGCGGGAAACCACAGCAGTCTGCTGGACGGCCCGCTGGTCGTCATCGAATCACCACGTACGGTACGCTGCCTGGTGAAGTCCGAAATGTACGGCGGCATACTTGGTATGCTGCTGACCATTGCCGGCCAGATCCCGGTCGACCGTGGCCGGCCGGATCGGGCCGCCCTGCACACCGCGCTTGACGAGTTGGGGCGCGGCGGAGTCATCGGGGTGTTTCCGGAGGGCACCCGGGGAACGGGCGAGCTGGAGACGGTGCAGCACGGTATCGCCTATCTTGCTGTTCACGGACGGTGCCCGGTGTTGCCGGTCGCATGTATCGACACCGCTCGGGCCCTGCCGAAGGGTGCCCGGTGGCCCAGGCGCTCCGTGCCCACCCGGGTGGTGTTCGGGCGTCCGTTCGACGTGGTGGTTCCGGCGAACCCGCGATCGCGCCGAGCGTTGGCGGCCGTGGCGGAGGACATCCGGTTGCGGATCGCCGACCATCTCGTGCGGGCTCGCCTGCCCAGCTGATCGTGACGTGCTCGGCTCCCGCGTCGAGGCCGCCGGGAAGCCGCAGCCGGGAAGCCACCGCGGGGGCTGTCACCGGCATGACCGAGCGGCTGTGGTCACGGCGGTACCGGAACGATGGCGAACAGACATGACAAACAGAGACGAGGACGTTGTGGGTGTGGCTTCGCAGCTACCGCAGGACGAGGCCGAGCACCCGCTCGGTGGCACCGAGCGGCAGCCCGTGCTGGCGATTGTCGGCCGCCCCAACGTCGGCAAGTCGACGCTGGTGAACCGGATCCTGGGCCGGCGGGCCGCGGTCGTCGAAGACATCCCGGGCGTGACCCGCGACCGGGTCGCCTATGACGCGACCTGGAGTGGGCGGCGTTTCGTCGTCGTCGACACCGGTGGTTGGGAGCCGGACGCGCGTGGGCTTGCCGCCCGCGTCGCCGAGCAGGCGCGCGTCGCCCTGGACACAGCCGACGCGGTGCTGTTCGTGGTCGATACCACGGTGGGCGCAACCGACGCGGATGAAGCTGTCGCGCGCGTGCTGCAGCGTTCGGGGCTGCCCGTCGTCCTCGCGGCGAACAAGGTCGACGACGCCCGGACGGAAGCGGACGCGGCCGCGCTGTGGAGCCTCGGGCTTGGCGAGCCGCATCCTGTCTCATCCCTGCACGGCCGTGGCAGCGGCGATCTGCTCGACGCCGTGCTCGCGGCTCTCCCCGCGGCCCCGCGGGAGCGCTTCGAGGAGGTGACCGGCCCACGGCGGGTAGCGCTGCTGGGCCGGCCGAACGTGGGGAAGTCCAGCCTGCTCAACCGGCTCGCCGGGACGGAGCGCTCCCTGGTGCACGAGGTCGCCGGTACCACCCGCGATCCAGTCGACGAGCTGGTGACCGTCGGGGGTGAGGTGTGGAAGTTCGTGGACACCGCCGGTCTGCGGCGCCGGGTACGGGAGGCGACCGGAGCGGAGTACTACTCCTCGCTGCGCACCGCGGCGGCGCTGGAAGCCGCTGAGGTCGCGATCGTCCTGCTGGATGCCGGCGAGCCACTGACCGAGCAGGATCAACGGGTGATCACCATGGTGGTCGACGCCGGGCGGGCGCTGGTGCTGGCGTTCAACAAGTGGGACCTGCTTGACGAGGACCGTCGCCTCACTCTGGAACGTGAGATCATCCGAGACCTCGGCCGGGTTGCCTGGGCGCCGAGGGTGAACGTGTCGGCGATGACCGGCCGCGCGGTCGACCGGCTCGCGCCAGCCCTGCGGTCCGCCCTGGAGTCATGGGGGACGCGTATCTCCACCGGCCGGCTCAACACCTGGCTCGGCGAGGTCGTGGCGGCCACCCCGCCGCCGTCGAGGGGCGGGCGGCTGCCCCGGGTGCTGTTCGCGACGCAGGCCGGTGTGCGGCCGCCCCGGTTCGTCATCTTCTCGACGGGATTCCTGGAACCGGCTTACCGTCGTTTCCTGGAGCGGCGGCTGCGCGAGGACTTCGGTTTCGCCGGAACTCCGATCGAGATCTCTATCCGGGTGCGCGAGCGAGGTGAGAAGCGCCAGTGACGATCAGCACACCGACGGGTCGGCCCACATCAGACCGACCGGCAACAGGTGCGTAGATCAGGGAGCGGGGTGGGGTGTGTGCCCCAGCCCCGCGACGCCGCGTCCCTATTGCCGGGCCCTCTAAATCCTCCGGTTGGAGCCGCGCCTTTCAGCGCGGGTCAGGGTAGGAGCGTCAGCGCTCGGTGTGTCTTGACGATGGTGAAGTGGCGCCGGTCGACAGTGGCGACTTCGTCGACGCCGAGGCGTTCCGCACACGCGATCACGGATGCGTCCACGGTGCCGAGGGGCAGGCTGCGGTAGCGGTTGACGAGGTCAGCGATGCGTAGCCAGTCGGTTGGGTGGACAGGTTCGACGTCGAACGCGCCGGAGGCCAAGTCCGCGATGAATCGAAGCTCAGCGTGCGTGCCGAGGCGGGTGCCGAGCAGGTAGACAACTTCGGTCACCACCAGGGTCGGCACGATCAGAGGACCGGGGTGGGTTTCCAACAGCTCGGCGCACGCCTCGTGGTGTTGGTCGTCGGCGTCGACATAGGCGTAGAGCGGGCCTGCGTCGACGACGAGAGCTACGGCGCCACCTCGCTGGCGAGGATCTCCTCGATCCGCTCGGAGATGTCGTGTCGCCCGCTGCGGCCAGCGGCGCGGGCGCCGAGAACACGCCGTCCGTGGGCCGCCTCGCCGCCGCGTTCGAGCAGTTCGGCCAAGCCCGCCGGGACGATCGCGGCCAGCCGCCGGCCTCGTTCGGTCAGGTAGACAACCTGCCCGGACGAGGCGGCCTCGCGGGCCACAGCGGCAAGCTGCTCGCCGTCTGGGAGCGGCATCTCGGTCATGGCAACATCGTAGCGGCATGTTGTGGGCTACCTTCGGCCGCGAGCCGTCATCGCTCTGCGTAGCGGGGATCGGACAGCCCACCCGCCGGCCTCGGTCGGCGGCAGGTGCCCGGAAGGAACCCTCCAGCCATCGCCGCGCTTCTGGAGGCCGAGCGCATCGCGCCCAAGCAGATCCGAGAGCACCCAAAAGTCCGGGTCCTGGTCCGAGACCTCCTCCAGGACCCTGGATGGCGCTCTGACCAGGAGCTCCGTGCGTTGGCGGACCGATGCGGGGAGCAGTCTAGGCGACCCGCACAGAAATTGCTAGACCGTATTTACGTTACGGCCCGTACTTCAAGTGCGGGTTGGCGGCGCCACCTGAGCCAGGTGGGCAGCCCTGACGAATAGCCTGCAACCGATCTTCCTCAACGACGACGCCGGAGTGCTTCTGAGTAGGCACCTGGGCGCCGCCCGGTCCCCAAATGGTCCCCAAGCCCGATCAGCCTGGCCCTGGACGGGAACAAGGAGATCCACAAAAAGTGGCCGCTGACCTGGGCTTTTGCCTTGTCGGCGGCCACTTTGATACTGGTCGGGACGACAGGATTCGAACCTGCGACCCCCAGACCCCCAGTCTGGTGCGCTACCAAGCTGCGCCACGTCCCGTACGCGCCCTACGTTACCCCATGGCTGAGGCAGGCTTGGGCCCTGGGTGACGCGGTCGGGACTCGCACCGCGTCACCCAGGGCTCCGGCGAACCTGGGGCTGGGGCTGGGGCCGTGTCCGGTGTTGGCTGCCGGCTGGGAGAGGCTGCCGGCCGCCCGGATGCTCTTGTTATCCGGACGGCCAGCGGTTCGGGTGGCCGCGGGGAAACTTCGGCGGCGGCGCCCCCCGGACTCGTCTTCCCTGGAGCCTGCGGCGCGCGGAGGGAGTTACGATCGCGCGCTCGTCGGCCCAACCGCGGTCTGGATGCGCCTGCTGAGATCCAGGCGCATCCAGACCCGTTGGTCACTGCGTCGCGCGATTCCTGCGACGAGCGGTGAGGCCCGCGCCGAGCATCGCGGCACCGAGCCCCGCACCGGCGACCGGAGTGATCGGGAACGACGGCGCGGTGCCGCCGCCACCGGCGTCGACGCCATGCGACGGCGCGGGGTAGGACTTGGCCTCCGACCAGGACCTGTCGTCCTTCTTGGCGCCTTCCCAGGACTTGTCGTCCTTCTTGCTGTCCCACTTGTAGTCGTGGGGAGCGCCGTACGACGGCGCGCTGGCAGCCGTCGGCGCCGCGGTGGTGCTGGCAGCCGCTGTTGGCGTGGGGGCTGCGGTGGTGCTGGCCGCTGTCGGCGCCGCGGTGGTGCTGGCAGCAGTCGGCGCCG
>NZ_CAKJTR010000040.1:18518-22427 GCF_917627355.1 Protofrankia sp. Cj3
GCGCTGGCGCTGGCGCTGGCCGTCGCAGTCGGGCTGTCCGGCGCATCGATCGTCCAGCTGTGGTGCGAGTCCGAGTCCCACGAGTCGTCATTCGCAAACGCGGATACGGGGTTAATGCCAACAAAGAATGCGGTGGCTGCCGATATTGCCAGCATCACCACACCCCGGCCAATTCTGTGCGTCATGACCTTCCTCTTCTCTCATGCGGTAGCGGTACTGTTACCGCGGGCAACACAGTAGCCATTTGATGTCTGGGGGAACGGCATGGGACGCGATATTGCCGGGAGGAAGCCGAAAGTCCTCTTGCCGGCACGGTGGCTGATTCTGCTTGGACTCATCCTGATTGGAGTGAGCGGCCAGAGGCTTGTTTCGCAGGAATTCGGGAAGGACATTGGAATTCCTGCGACGACTGTCCCAACAGGCGTCGTTGCCACGGATAAACCACCAGCTGGTACGTCTGCGGCGGTGTCCGCTCCGGCGCGTACGGCTGATAGCCGGCCGATCTTCCTGAATATTCCCGCGCTGGGCACGGCTGCGGCCGTCGGGCCGGTTGGGCTCAACTCGGACGGAACGCTCCAGGTGCCGACGTCCTGGGGTGAAATCGGCTGGTACGAATATGGCCCGCGTCCAGGTGACGTCGGTGCGGCCGTCCTCGTCGGACATTACGACTCAACAACCGGGCCAGCTGTTTTCTACCGCCTTGAGAAGATCAAACAAAATGACTTGGTGGAGATAAAAAGGGCTGACGGAACGGTTGTGCGATTTGTGGTGGACCGCATCCAGGAGGTCTCGAAGAGTGCCTTCCCGGCGGCGGACGTCTACGGCACGGTTGATCGTCCTGAACTACGCCTCATCACCTGTGGCGGTGATTTCAACAGGAAAACCCACCACTATCTGGATAACGTGATCGTTTTTGCGCATGCTGTTTGATGAGGTGTCGTCGGCCGGACTCCCCGCTGCGCGCTCGTCCGTCGGTGGCCGCCGGTATTGAGGCCGAACGCCTTCACCGGGACCGGCGTCCACCACGCTTCTTAGAGCGACCGGCAAGAGGGGACGCGGCGTCGCGGGGCTGGGGCACGCACCTCGCCGCATCGCTCCCCGTCCATCGCTGCGCGATGCACGGGTACCCCGGCTTGTCGGTCGACACCCCACGGACCAGGGTGGCTCCCTCCGCCGCCTTGCGATGCACGCGCCCCAGCCCCGCTCCTTGATCCACGCCCCTATTGCCGGGCGCTCTTACTGGACGTCCGGCGTCGTTGGTCCTTCCGGTGATGTGGCGAGGGCGGGTGGTAGCTGCAGCCGATTGAGCAGGAGTGCGTTGGCGGCGACCAGGAAACTGGATCCGGACATGGCCAGGGCCGCGATCTCGGGGCGTAGTACCAGGCCGAAGGCGGGTTCGAAGGCCCCTGCGGCGATCGGTAGGGCGATGGTGTTGTAGCCGACGGCCCAGCCGAGGTTCTGGCGCATCTTGTGGAGCGTGGCGCGGCCGATGAGCAGTGCGGCTGGTACGTCGAGGGGGTCGGAACGCATCAGTACCACGTCGGCGGTCTCGATCGCCACGTCGGTGCCGGCACCGATGGCGATGCCGAGGTCGGCCTGGGCCAGCGCCGGAGCGTCGTTGACGCCGTCGCCGACCATGGCGGTCCGACGGCTGTCGCGCTGTAGCTCGGCGATCTTTGTGGCCTTGTCGCCGGGCAGGACCTCGGCGATGACCGTGTCGATGTTGAGCTCGTCGGCGATCCGCTCGGCGGTGGCCTGGTTGTCGCCGGTGAGCATGATTACCTCGACGCCGGCATCGTGCAGTGCTCGCACCGCGGCGGCAGCTGTCGGCCGCGGCGTGTCAGCGATGCCGATGATCCCGGCCAGCTGGCCGTCGACCGCGACACCTACTGGGGTCCGGCCGCCCGCCGGCAGTGCGTCCCACTGAGCGTTAAGATCATCATGTGGGACTCCTTCCTGTTCGATCAGTCGGCGGTTGCCGACCATCACGTGCCGTCCGTCGACGGTGGCGGCCGCCCCGCGTCCAGGGTGGCTCGTGAACGCCTCCGCGCGGGCCACCGGTACCTCACGTGCGTCGGCATGACGGATGATCGCTGCGGCGAGTGGATGCTCGGACTCCCGTTCGACCGCGGCGACCAGCCGAAGCAGCTCCTCCTCGTCCAGACCGTCGACGCTGCCGTCCGTGAGGATCTCGGTCACCTCCGGTTCGCCCTTGGTCAGGGTGCCGGTCTTGTCCAGGACGACCGCGTCGATCCGGGCCGAGGTCTCCAACGCGGTCGCGTTCTTGAACAGGATGCCGCGTTTCGCACCGAGACCGGTCCCCACCATGATCGCCGTCGGGGTGGCGAGCCCCAACGCGTCCGGGCAGGTGATGACGACCACCGTGATCGCGAACAGGATTGCCTCGGTCGCGGGACGGCCGGTTCCCAGCAGCCAGACGAGCAGTGTGCCGAGCCCGCCCAGCAGCGCGACGAGCACCAGCCAGAACGCCGCCCGGTCGGCCAGTCGCTGACCGGGCGCCTTGCTGTTCCGCGCCTCCTGAACGAGCGCGACGATCTGTGCCAGTGCCGTGTCCGCCCCGACCTTGGTGGCCCGGACCCGCAGGGTGCCGGTGGTGTTGATGGTCGCGCCGATCACCTGCGTGCCGACGGTCTTGTGCACCGGCAGGCTCTCGCCGGTCACCATCGACTCGTCGAGGTCGGACTCGCCCGCCTCGACCATCCCGTCGACTGCGATCTTGCCTCCGGGGCGGACGAGCAGCAGGTCACCGACGGCGACCTCGGCGGTCGGTACCTCGACCGGTTCGCCGTCCCGCACCACCAGCGCCTTCTCCGGCACGAGCTGGAGCAGGGCGCGGATCGCGTCGGTGGCTCCGCCGCGGGCGCGCATCTCGAACCAGTGCCCCAGCAGCACGAA
The DNA here is from genome assembly GCF_917627355.1 of Protofrankia sp. Cj3. Taxonomy (NCBI): domain Bacteria; kingdom Bacillati; phylum Actinomycetota; class Actinomycetes; order Frankiales; family Frankiaceae; genus Protofrankia; species Protofrankia sp. Cj3. The sequence goes on from NZ_CAKJTR010000040.1 coordinate 21,435, forward strand.
CGCGGCGAGCACGGTGGCCGCTTCGTAGAAGACGTCCCCGCCGCCGGTGAGCGTGACGACGAGGGAGTAGGTCCAGCCGGTGCCGATGGCGACCGCGACCAGAACCATCATGTCCAGCGTCCGGGCGCGCAGCGCCCGTATCGCCCCGTCGAAGAAGATCCACGACGCCCAGAAGATCACCGGGAGGCTGAGGATCAGCTGGAACACGTCGTCGCGCAACCCGAACGGCGCGGCCACGTCGAAGCCCAGGACGTCGCGGCCGATCGCCGACCACAGCAGGATCGGGATCGAGAAGAGCGCCGCGACCAGGAAACGATTGCGCATGTCAGCGACCATCGCCGCCATCGACATCCCCGCATGCCCGCCAGATGTGCCGGATGTGCCGGATGGGAGAACCGCGGTCACCGGGCCCTCTCCCGCATCGATCGCCTCGCGGCCGGCAGGGACCCCGTGGGAGGCGGAGACATCACGCTGCTGCGCCATGGTTCGGCTCCTTCGCTGCGGCCGCTTCGGGTGAGTTCCGTTGTTGCTGGTCGCTCTGAGCTGATGTCAGCATTCCTGCCCCGTGGGAGTGCCGGGACCGACACCGCCGGCAAGGGCCTGTTATCCCGACCGGGCTGATCCGTGCAGCTCGGATTCAGAGGTGCGGAAACGGGGATGCTTGCAGAGGAGGTGGACGACCGCGCCAGGGCTGGGCGCGCCTTCGCTCGGGAGGATGACAGCGATGATGTGGGGCTGGGGCTGGGGTGCCTGGCTCGCGATGTCCGTGATGATGGTCCTGTTCTGGAGCCTGGTCATTGCGGGCGTCGTCGTGCTCGTTCGCTACCTGGGTGGCGGGCGCCCGACTGGCCGTTCGGACGCTGGCGGCGATCGGGCCGATGCCGAGAATGTGCTGGCTGAGCGGTTCGCCCGCGGGGAGATTGACGAGGACGAGTACAAACGGCGGTCTGAGCTGCTGCGCGCGGGCCGGTGAGGCTGGGTAGTGGGGATAAG